>NZ_JBFAZH010001133.1:0-2496 GCF_040681735.1 Actinoplanes sp. NPDC051633
GACATCGGGTACCAGCGGTACACCGGTCCTCGCCTGGGTCGCGCCGCGGTCCTGGGCGCCATCTACGTGCACGGCCTGCGGGTGGCGTTCGGCTTCGGCCGCAGCGCCAAGTCGAAGATCTTCCCGTGGCTGGTCGCCGGCATCACGGTGCTGGTGGCGGTGATCCTGGCCGCGGTGCGCTCGCAGACCGGCATCGTGCCGCTCAACTACGTCCAGTTCGCCGACGCGATGAGCTGGCTGGTCATTCTCTTCGTCGCGATCGTGGCGCCCGAGTTGGTCTCGCGGGACATGCGGTCGGGCGTGCTGCCGCTGTATTTCAGCCGGCCGTTGCGCGCCGCCGACTACATCGGCGCCAAGTTCGTCGCGCTGGTCACCGCGGTGTGGCTGATTCTCGGCGTGCCGCAGTTCGTGATGTTCCTGGGCGCCGCGTTCACCACCAAGACCGGCATGTCCGGTGTCTGGAACGAGCTCGGCGACCTGTTGCCCGCCTGGGCGTACACGCTGATCTGGGCGGTTCTCTTCGCCGCGATCAGCCTGCTGATCGCGTCACTGACCGGCAAGCGCGCCTTCGCGGCCGGCGGCATCGTGGCGCTGTTCCTGATGACCACGCCGGTCTTCGGGGTGTTGCAGAGCCTGCCGTCGGAAACGGCGCGGGAGCTGTCCGGGCTGGCCAGCCCGATGATGCTGATCAGCGGCGTGGGGAACTGGCTGTTCCCGGGCCACGGCACCGGCTTGCCGATCGGCCGGTTCGGCCCGGTGTACGCGATCGAGGCGGCCACGCTGATCCTCGGCTGCCTGCTGTTGCTGCTGGCTCGATACCGGAAGGTGGCCTCGCTGTGAGCACGATGGAGCTGCAGAACGTCTCGCGCTGGTACGGCAACGTGGTCGCGGTCAACGACGTCAGCATGACCCTGGGTCCCGGCGTGACCGGCCTGCTCGGCCCGAACGGCGCCGGCAAGACCACGGTGCTGCACATGATGGCCGGCTTCCTCGCCCCGTCGAAGGGCAAGGTCACCCTGGACGGCGGCGCCACCTGGCGCAACCCCGGCGTCTACCGTCACCTGGGCCTGGTCAACGAGCGCGAGGCCGTGCACGGCTTCCTGACCGGGTACGAGTTCGTGCTGGCGAGCGCGAAGATGCACAAACTCCCCGACCCGGCCGCGGCCGCGAAAAGGGCGGTCGAGCTGGTCGAGATGACCGACGCGCAGGACCGCCGCCTCGAGACGTACTCCAAGGGCATGCGGCAACGCATCCGGGTGGCCGCCGCGCTGGTGCACGACCCGCAGGTGCTGCTGCTCGACGAGCCGTTCAACGGCATGGACCCTCGGCAGCGGATGCACATGATGAGCCTGCTGCACGCCCTCGGCGATCGCGGGCACACGATCCTGTTCAGCTCGCACATCCTCGAGGAGGTCGAGCAGGTCTCCGGCACGGTCCAGGTGATCGTGGCGGGCCGGCTGGCGGCGTCCGGTGACTATCGCGAGATCCGCCGGCTGATGACCAACCGCCCGCACGTCTTCGCGGTGCAGTCGTCCGACGACCGACGGCTGGCCGTCGCGCTGATCGGCGAGGAGTCGGTGAGCGGCGTGGAGATCGAGGCGACCGGGATGATCGTGCGCGCGTCGGATTACGGCAGCTTCACCCGCGCCCTGCCGCGGATCGCCCTGAAGGAAGGCATCCGGCTGCGCAAGCTGCTGCCCTCCGACGAGTCCCTGGAGAGCGTCTTCTCCTACCTGCTGGAGGCATGATGTCCACGGTCGCATACATCACCACGCGCGGCCTGTTCGGCCGGCGCCGGGCGTTGCTGCTGCTGCCGTTGCCGCTGCTGCTGGTCGGGCTGGCGCTGCTCGTCCGGGCGTACGACGTACCCGCCGCGGAGTGGGGCGCGCCTGTTCTGGTCGGGCTGGGCCTCGCGGTGCTGCTGCCGGTGACCTCGCTCATCGTCGGCACCGGTGTGCTCGGCTCCGAAGTGGACGACGGCACGATCGTGCACATCCTGACCAAGCCGATGCCGCGCCGCGACATCATCCTGGCGAAGCTCGGCGTCGCGGTGCTGGTGACCGCGGTGACCTGCGCGGTGCCGCTGTTCATCGCCGGCTGGCTGGCCTCGTCGTGGAAGCTGGGCGCGGGGCTCGCGGTGGGCGCCGCGGTGGGCGCGTGCGCGTACTCGGCGTTCTTCCTGCTGCTCAGCCTGCTGACCCGCCGCCCGGTGCTGCTCGGCCTGGTCTACATCCTGATCTGGGAGGGTCTGCTGGGCCGTTTCGTCAGCGGCACGCGGGTGCTGTCGATCGAGCAGTACGTGCTGACGATCACCGACAAGGTGGCTCCGACGGACCTGCTCACGGGCAACGTGTCGCTGCCCGTTGCGATCGTCATGAGCGTGCTCATCACGGTCGGCTGCATAACGTTATACCAACATTATACTCTCATTATACTAATTGCTTATTCCAATTTCCTATTGGTTGGAACCAACAGGCGTTAGTGTGTTGTTGAGTT
>NZ_JBFAZH010001134.1:0-2495 GCF_040681735.1 Actinoplanes sp. NPDC051633
CGCCCTTCTTGGAGAGCATCACGCGCAGGTACTCGAGGCCGCCGCGCTGATTCTTCGCCTTGGCCGGCACGACGAACGGCTCGCTGCCCGTACCCCGGAACGCCTCGAACGGAAGTTTGTCCGAAGCGGTGAGGCTCGGGGTGGGATGGGCGGACATGCGGAAGTCGGGCGGCGTGACCTTCTTCTGCTCGTTCTCCAGCCAGGAGCCGCAGGAGATGAAGGCGGCCTTTCCGGTGCACCACTCGGTCTGCGCCTGGATGTGATCCATGCCTTCCGCGCCGGCCTGCAGGAAACCGTCTGTCGCGAGCTGCGACCAGGCGTCAGCGGCGGTCTTGACCGCGTCCTGTTTCCACGCGTTCGGCTCGAGGTTGTCGATCGACTTGAGCACCTCGACGCCGCCCAGCTTGGCCGCCGACGCGAGGATGGGCCAGCTCATGTACCGGGCGTGCACGCCCGTGTAGGTCCACGGCGCTATCCCGGACGCCTTGAACTTCTTGCACAGCGCGATCATGTCGTCCCAGGTCTTCGGGTACTGCCAGCCGCGTGCCTCGAAGAGCTTGTCGGACTGCCAGATGCCGTAGGCGGAGTAGGCGTAGTTCAGGGAGAGGAACTTCCCGTCGTACGAGCCGACGTCGACGATCCCCGGCAGCAGCGTGTCCCGCACCTTCTTGGCGGGGTCGTCCAGGCTGGGCGCGTCCAGCAGCTCGCCCAGGTCGGTCAGCGCACCCTCGGAGACGAGCCCGTTGAAGTCGATCTGGTTCCCGCCGGAGTTGTTCACCACGTCGGGCGGGTCGCCGCCGACGAAGCGGGGTTGCAGCGTCTGGCTGATCTGCTGGGTCGCCGAGTGCTTGATCGTCGCCTTCGGATATCTCTCCTTGTACATGGCCTCGTGGGCTTTCGCGTACTCCTCACCGAACCCGCCGTTGAAGATCACCACCTCGAGCGGCGCATCCTCCTTGACCCCCAGCGGGTTGGTGGCGCTCGCGTCGGTCTTGGCCGAGTCGTCGTCCGAGTCGCCGCCCATCGCGCACCCGGTGAGCGCGCTCGCGGCGCCGATCGCGGCCGCGCCGTGCAGCAGCCCGCGCCGGCTGATCGTCGATGCCATGGAATTTCCCTCTCGTCAGGACGTTGATTCGCGCCAGCCGTCCGGTGTCCAGGGGTCGCCGGCGGTGAAGAGCGGCCCGCGCGGATCGACCGCCAGGAGGTGGTCCACATAGATGCCGCGGCCCTGCAGGCCGGCGTCGGTCCGATAGCTCCATCGCACCGTCGTTGCGCCGGCCGGCAGCGCCGCGGTCACCTGCCACCACCGGCGGCCCCCGTAGCCCGTGAGGCTGCCGTCGGTGGTGAACCGATGTCCGGCCGAGCGCAGCGTCGCGGGCAGGGGTGCCCACGTGGCGCCGCCGTCGGCGGACGTCTCGATGAGAGCCGAGTCGGATCGTGGTTCGGTGTCGTACCAGAGCAGGAACGAGGCGTACGCGTTCGCGCCGGCCGCCCGGCGCAGCGGCGCGGTCAGGGTGACGGTGGCGTTGTCGCGGCGCTCGGTGCGCCACGCCGTGCCACCGAAGACGGGCCGCACCGGGTGCGCGTCGGCGAACGATCGGGCGATCGCGCGCCGGGCGGCCGTGTTGGTGCCCCAGCCGCGGTCGGGGTGCACCCGGTTGGCGAGGATGATCAGGAACGAGTGGCTGAGCGGGTCGATCACCAGCGAGGTGCCGGTGAACCCGGTGTGCCCGAAGGTCACCGGCGACGCCATCGCGTCCATGTACAGGTGCTTGTTCAGCTCGAAACCCAGCCCCCGGTCGCTGTCCGGGAACTGCAGCTCGATGTCGAAGTTGTAGTTGACCAGCGCCTGCCGGACCATCGCCTCGGAGAGGATCCGGTGACCCCGGTATCGCCCGCCGTTGAGCAGCATCTGGCAGAAGATCGCCAGGTCGCCGGCGGTCGAGAAGAGCCCGGCGTGCCCGGCCACCCCGCCCAGGCTCCACGCGTTCTCGTCGTGCACCTCGCCCCACACCATGCCCCGCCCGACGTACGGCTGGAACTCGGTGGCGGCGATCCGGTCCCGCAGCTCGGGCCCGGGCCGGTACAGGGTGTCCCGCATGGACAGTGGCCCGGTCACCCGCTCGCGCACCGCCACGTCGAGCGGCTTGCCGGTGACCCGCTGGATCAGCACGCCCAGTGCGATCAGCCCGATGTCGGAGTAGACGTACTGCGCGCCCGGCGTCGTGCCGGCCGCCACCGGGGTGGCCAGCGCCGCGGCGAGCCGGGTCTCGGGCGTCGGGTACGAGCTGTAGAACGGCCGGAACGCCGGCAGCCCGGAGTTGTGGTTGAGCAGGTTCCGCGGGGTGATCGCCGCCTTGCCGCCGGCGGCGAACTCGGGGACGTGGGTCGCGACCGGGGCGTCCAGGTCGACGCGGCCCTCGGCGACGAGCTGGAGCAGCACGACCGAGGGGATCAGGGTGGTCACCGAGGCTAGGTCGTAGAGGGTGTCGACG
>NZ_JBFAZH010001135.1:0-2489 GCF_040681735.1 Actinoplanes sp. NPDC051633
CGATGCGGCTGCGGCGGTCACCGCTGCGGCGGCTTCAGGAGCCGCCCGCCCGGCGGCGGACCGACTTCCGCGGGCTGCGGGACGGGCTGGCGCGGCTGGGCACGAGCGATCCGCGCCGGCTGATGGTGCTCAGCGTGGCGACGGCCGGGGGGCTCGGCCTGCTCGTCGGCGGGCCGGTTGCAGCGGTGGTGCTGGCGGCGTATTCGGTCTTCGGGGTGCGGGCCGTCGTACGTCACCTGGTTCGCCGGGCCACGGCTGAGCGGCGGGCCGCCGCCCTTGACAACCTCGGTGCGCTGGCAGCCGACCTCCGGGCGGGATTGCCGCCGCAGCGGGCCGCGGCGGTGCGGGGCGATGCGCGGATCGCCGAGCTGAGCGGGGCGGTGTGGCGGCTGGCCGAACGCACCGGGGCGCCGGCCGCCGATCTCGTCGAACGCATCGAGGCCGACGCCCGTGCCGCCGAGCGGGCCACCAAGTCGGCGGCGGCGCAGGCCGCCGGAGCGCAGGCCACGGCGATGCTGCTCGCGGCGCTGCCGCTCGGCGGGATCGGCCTGGGCTACAGCATCGGGACGGACCCGCTGCGGATCCTGCTGCACACCAGGTTGGGTGCCGCCTGTGCGGTCGGAGCGGTCCTGCTGCAATGCGCCGGGCTGCTGTGGGCGGACCGCCTCGTGTCCGGAGCGCGGCGATGACCCAGCACGACTGCGGTGCCGCCCGCTTCCTGCGCAGTCGCGGACCGGCCGCCCTGCCGCTGCGCGCGTGCTGCGCCGCCGCCCTCATCCACGCCGGCTCCGGCGCGGACGGCACCGCGCCGTTCCTCTGCGCCGCCACCCGCCACGATCCACAACCGACGGTCGAGCCGGTCGCGGTGCCCGGAGCTGGTCGGAGTGCGTGAAATCCTGATGGCGCTCGGCGCCGGCGTCGGGGTGGTCGCCCTGATCGGCCGGTGGTGGGCGGCGTTGCCCGCGGTGGCGGCCGGCGCTGGGGTGTACCGATTCCTGCGCACCCGCGAGCCGGCCGACGTGGTCCGGGCCCGGCTGCGGGCGGCCGCCGACCTGCCACTGTGCGCTGACCTGCTGGCCGCCGCCGTGCGGGCCGGCGCACCGGTCGACCGGGCGGTGTCCGCCGTCGCCGACGCCCTCGGCGGTCCATTGGGTGAGCGGCTCTCCCGCACCGCCCGCTCGCTGCGGCTCGGGGCCGGGCCGGCCGAGGCGTGGGCCCACCTCGACGACGTGACCGGCGCGCAACGACTGGTCGCAGCCGCGATCCGGTCCAGCGACAGCGGCGGCGCGCTCGGCGGCGCGCTCACCCGGCTCACCGATGACCTGCGGGCCGACCGCGTCGTCGCGGCCGAGGCCGCGGCCCAGCGTGCCGGGGTGCTCATCGTGCTGCCGCTCGGGTTGTGCTTCCTGCCCGCCTTTGTGCTCGCCGGCCTCGTGCCGGTGCTGGTCGCCGTTCTCGGCGACGTGTTGTGAAGAACCCACCACAAGTGAGGAGATCGACGTGCGCAGACTGAAGGCCCGTTGGGCGCGGCTGAGCGGTGAGGCCGCGGAGGCCGGCATGAGCACCGCCGAGTACGCGGTCGGCACGCTCGCCGCGGTCGGCTTCGCCGGGTTGCTGTTCAAAGTGGTGACCAGCCCCAAGGTGCAGACGGCGCTGACCGGGATCATCGAGAAGGCCCTGCAGTGAGATGGCGCCGGTGGCCCGGCGGTGACCGGGGAGCGTTCACCGCCGAGCTCGCCGCCGGGCTGCCGGCGCTCATGCTGTTGCTGTTCGCTGGCCTCACCGCCGTCGGCGCGGTGACCGCCAAGACCCAGTGCGTGGACGCGGCCCGGGAGGGTGCGCTGGCCGCGGCCCGGGGAGAGCAGGGAGCCGACGCGGCGGCCGCGGTGGCGCCGCCGGGCGCGGCGATCGACGTGGCGACCGGCACCGCGACGGTCACGGTGACGGTGCGGTCCCGCATCCGGGCGCTGGGCGATGCGGTCCCCTTCATCGAGGTGACGGCCTCGGCGACGGCCGCCTGGGAGCCCGGCCTGCCGGAGCCCACACCATGACCGGCGGGCCGACCGGCACCGGACAGGGCGCCACGGTCGTCGACGGCGCGGTGCGCGGGAGCGGCTCCGGCGAACGTGGCGCGGCCTCGATTCTCGTCCTGGCCATCGGGTTGGTGCTGGTGGCGGCCGGAATGGCGGGTGCCGCCGTGGGTGCCGCCAGGGTGGGCCGGCACGAGGCTCGCACGGCGGCGGATCTCGGTGCGCTGGCCGGGGCGGCGCATGTCATCGAAGGGCCGGCGGTGGCCTGTGCCACGGCGGAGCGGCTGGTGACCGCGAACGGCGCCGTACTGATCTCCTGCGCCGTCCGCGACCTGGATCTGGTCGTCCGGGTGGAACGGGACGTGCCGGGGCTGCCTAGGCCGGCGCGTGCCGCGGCTCGGGCCGGCCCGGTCATGGCCCCGGCCTAACCTTTACGTTGCGACTGTATTGGGAAAGGTA
>NZ_JBFAZH010001136.1:0-2489 GCF_040681735.1 Actinoplanes sp. NPDC051633
TTCCGCGGGCGCGGCTGGCGTGCCGCGTTCGGGGGGGTCCATGTCGCCCTGGGCGGGCGCGGGTAGGGTCCGGTCGCCGGCGTCGCCGGCGACCGGCTCATGAAGATCGGCCTGGTAGGCGAGGGCGAGTTCCGCGCGGTGCCGCTCGGGGTCGGACCCTTGTGAGGTACGCCGTAAGAACGCCCCCAGCTCGCCGAGGCTGTGTCGCAGTTCCCGGTGGCGAGCGGTGGTGTCGAGGCGCTCGGTCCACAGTGCGAACTCCGGGATCTCGACGGCCAGCCGCAGATGCGCCTCCTCGAACCGCCGCGTGCCGATGGCCGCGACCCGGTCGTCGAAGGAGTGGCTGACCTGGCGCCGCACGTCCGCAGACGCGTCCTCCCATAGGCTCAGTCCTTCGAGGAACCTCCGGAAGTTGTGGGCCGTCCCGAGATACCAGTCCGAGATCAGCGTCCGCAGCTCCGCCCTCGTCCGGTCGGCCGAGGGCACCGGCAACGGAAGGTTCAGCATTCGGTGCAGCCAGTCGCCTGCGGTGCTGCCGCCGGCGGCCAGGGTGATCTGCTCTTCGCGCGTCAACTCGGTGTCCCGCAGACCGGCCGCCAGCGTGATGTCGTCGACGGCCTCGAAGAAGGCGGTCACGACCAGCACACCGTGTGCGGCTTCGAGGCGCATCGTGCGGTCGAAGCGCCCCAGCCCGCGCAGCCTTTCGTGCAGCCGGTCGGTGAGCACGTGGCCGAGCCGGATCACCTCGGCCTTCGCGTCGAACAGGCCGAGCGCCAAATCGCTGCCGCCGCCGGTCGCCACGGCCAGCGCCCCGCCCAGCAGGTTGTCCAGCGCCTTGATCTCCGGCGTCTGGCCGCCGAGCAGCTTCACCGCGTCCGCGTAGCGCAAGCCGCGGGCCATCAGACGATCTCCATGCGGGATCGCAGCCATCGCGCTTCGGTCTCCGAGCCGCCCGCGGTCATGCAGTGCGTGATGGCCGAGGCCAGCGCGTCGTCCGCCGGCCCGGCCGACACGATGCGGCTCAGCAGGTCGAAGATCTTCCGGCTGCCCAGCGCCTTGCGGTCGCGTTCCATCGTGCGGACGAGCATCAGCGTCGTCTTCTCCCGCAGGTACCGCCGGTCGGCGTCGTTCTCCATCCGGCCACATGCGACCGTGACCGCGCGCTCGTACAGGCGGGGCAGGTCATCCTCGCCCGCGGCCGATGCGAGAAGCACCCGCAGCAGGCTGTGCACCACCGACTCGCTGTCCCCCTCGCCGTGCGAGACCCAGCTGGTCAGGGCGTAGGGCATCCGCTCGATGAACGGGTCGGCCGCGTGCCGCAGCGTGTCGTCGCTCAGGGCTCCGATCAGGTTCATCGACCGCTGCGCCCGGGCCAGGTTGAAGTACGACCCGAAGGTGGCGCCGGGCGTCGCCTCGATGCGGTGACCGGGCCGGATCCGGTGCGACCACAGCGGATCGAGCGGGCCCCGCGCCTGCTCCGGGTGGTCGATCGGCCGTGCGCTCAGCACGATGTCCCGCCGTCCGTCCGTCCAGGTGCGCTCGACCTCGATCCCGGCCATCACGTCCAGCCAGAACTCACTCGGGATCGAGCAGTGCCACGACTGCCCGACCATCCGCATGAGCTCGGCCGGGTCCTTCGCGTCCGGCCACAGCTCACTCGCGCTCAGCTCCTCGCCGCACGCGAGGGCGAGCAGCGTCAGGTTGAGCGAGTACAAGGCCACCCAGATGTCGCCACCGTCGGGTCGTGGCGCGTACCCGGATCGCAGGGTGACCGCACGGATCCGATCCACCAGCCAGGCGCGGATCGCCGCACGGTCCGGCGCGATCAGCTCCGCGGCGTAGGTCACCACGTTCTGCCGCACGTTGAGCGACATGTACCAGAGCAGCGACCGGAGCAGCTCGTCGTCGACCGGCGCGGCGCGCAGGCGCGCGAAGCCGCTCGACCCTTGCGACGCGTTCTCCCGCAGCCGGTTCACCACGAAGCGGGCGACCAGATACTCACCGAAGGTCGCGTGCAGGAACTCGTAGGTCTGCAGGGTGCGGCCGTCCTGATTGGCCTGTGCGCGCTGGATGAAGAAGAACCGCCCGACCACTTCCTGGCCGGGGGTCAGGGCGCTGCGGAAGGCGCCGGTCTGATGGGTACGCGCGGGCGCGATGCCGAGCGCCACCAGATCGGCGTTCAGTTCTTCCTCGGTGACCCACAGCCGTCCCCGGTTGAACATCGCGAACGCCACGATGGACAGTCGCATCAGCTCGTCCTCGACCAGCTCGTCCAGCTCACCGTCGGGCGCCTTGCCGTGCCAGCGCCGCACCTCACGCCGCGCGAAGTCGCCGAGCAGCCGCTCGTAGAGCTGAACCGTGCCGAACGACGAATCCGCCGCCTGCAACGCGTTGTCGGTCGCGTCGTAGAGGGCGAGCATCAGCAGCAGCAACGGCTGCCGGGCCAGATCGGGGAACCGCCGGGCGACCGCGAGCGGCAGCGGCTCCAG
>NZ_JBFAZH010001137.1:0-2486 GCF_040681735.1 Actinoplanes sp. NPDC051633
CGAGCGACCAGGCCGTCGTACAGCTCCACCGTGGCGGCGAGCAGCATCGGCTCTGCGAACGGCTCCTCGATCTGGACCAGGCCGCCGGAGTCCTCCGCCCAGGCGGCGGTGATGCCGCGCGGGCGGCCGAGTTTGACGCTGGTGGCGACCGAGTGCCGGCCGGCGGCGAGCAGCGCGGAGGCGAGGGTGTCGCCGGGGTGGCCGGTGAACGACTTCCCGTCGAAGGTGAACGCGAGAGTCCGGTCGCGGTCGATCCGGCCGCCGGCGGCGGTGCGGAAGCCGGTCATGAGGGGACCTCCCCGGGACGGTAGACGCGTTCGAAGCGGTAGGTGGCCGTGTCGCGGATCGCGTTGAACCAGCGGCGGCACCCGGCGGAGTGGTGCCACCGCTCGGTGAACCGGCCCTTGCGGTTGTCGCGGAAGAAGACGTAGTGCGCCCACTGCTCGTCGGAGAGGGCGGCCGGGTCCTCCGGGTACGGCACGTGGGCCTGCCCGCCGTAGTGGAACTCGACCTCCTCGCGGGGGCCGCACCACGGGCAGTCGATGAGTTGCACGTCGAAACTCCTGAATCGGTGGGCTCAGTGGGCCACGGCGGCGGCGCCGTGCTCGTCGACGAGGGAACCGGTGACAAAGCGGTCCAGTGCGAACGGCGCTACGTACGGATGGGGCTCGCCGGTCGCGACGGTCTCGGCCAGGCACCACCCGATCCCCGGCGTGGCCTTGAAGCCGCCCGTACCCCAGCCGCAGTTGAGATAGAGGTTCTCCAACGGTGTCCGGCCGGCGATCGGCGAGGCGTCGGGGCTGACGTCGACGATGCCGGCCCAGCTGCGCAGCAGGTGCGCGCGGGCGAAGATCGGGAACAGCTCGACCGCGGCCGCCATCTGGCGCTCGATGATGTGGAAGGCGCCGCGCTGGCCGTACCCGTTGTACGAGTCGACGCCGGCGCCCATCACCAGCTCGCCCTTGTGGGCCTGGGAAACGTACACGTGCACCGCGTTGGACATGACGATCGTCGGGTGCACCGGCTCCAGCAACTCGGAGACCAGGGCCTGCAGCGGATGGCTCTGGATCGGCACGCGGAAGCCGAGCATGTCGGTGAGCACCGTGGTGTGCCCGGCCGCGCACAACAGCACCCGGCCGGCGGCGATGTCCCCGCGGGTCGTCCGCACGCCGGTGACCCGCTCCCCCGCGGTGTCGAAGCCGATGACCTCGCAGTCCTGGATCAGGTCGACGCCGGCCTCGTCGGCCCGCCGGGCGAAGCCCCAGGCGACGTAGTCGTGCTTGGCGATGCCGGCCCGCGGCTGATAGGTGGCGCCCAGCACCGGGTAGCGGATGTCGGCGGACGTGTTGACGATCGGGCAGATCTTGCGGACCTCGTCCGGGTCGAGCCACTCGGCGTCGATCCCGTTGAGCTTGTTGGCCTCGACGCGCCGCACGCTGTCGCGCACGTCCTGCAGCGTGTGCGCCAGGTTCAGCACGCCGCGCTGGCTGAACAGGATCGGGTAACCGAGGTCGTCCTCGAGCCCTTCCCACAGCTTCAGCGCGTGCTCGTAGATCGCGGCGCTCTCGTCCCACAGGTAGTTGGACCGGATCAGGGTGGTGTTGCGGGCCATGTTGCCGCCCGCCAGCCAGCCCTTCTCGAGCACCGCGACGTTCGTGATCCCGTGGTTCTTGGCCAGGTAATGGGCGGTGGCCAGGCCGTGGCCGCCCGCGCCGACGATCACCACGTCGTACGAGCTCTTCGGCTCCGGGTTCCGCCAGAGGAAGCCGGGGTGGTCGGGCAGATCCGCTCCGGGGGGTCGGGGGCTCATCGGCCGGGGACTCCTCTGCCATACAGCGACGGGTGAACTGGTATATCAGTCCCGTCGAACGTACGGTCGAGAGCCGTCGTCAGTCAAGCGGTCAGGTGGTGGGGCAGGCCGGCGCGACGAAGGTCGGCCGTACCCCGATCGTGAAGCGGCAGCCGAAGTCCGGCCGCGCCACCGTCCGCGCGGAGCGGATGTCGTCGCCGGCCGGGCGCTTGCCCGTGCGTACCCAATGCACCAGATCGTCGAAGCCCGCCCGCAACTCCTCCGGGGTGAACTCGCAGTGCCCGACCGCCCGGATCGCCCGGCTGACGAGCAGCCCCGACTGCCGGTGCGCGGCCACCTCACGGGCGTAGATCTGCTCCATCGACAGCGGCACGAACAGGTCGCCGATCGTGTGCAGCGACATCACCGGGATCCGGGGGTCGCCCTTGACGATCGGGATGCCGCTCGCCGACCGGTCGGCCCGCACCCGCAGGACGCGGAGGTTGAGCCGGATCTCCGCGGCGCTCGGCCACCACTGGTCGTCGAGCTGGTACAGCGTGTGGCTGTTGTCGGTCACGTTGCCGGACGCGATGCCCGCGGTGCCGCCGGACAGCCCGGGATAGAGTCCGAAGAGGAACGGCACGTCGGTGTTGGGGGCCAGGCCCGGCCGGGCGTTCCAGTACGCCCAGGCGCTGTC
>NZ_JBFAZH010001138.1:0-2482 GCF_040681735.1 Actinoplanes sp. NPDC051633
CATGTGACTGCTGGGTCGGCTGACTTCCACTACTTGCTCCGTCCCGGTACCGTGGGCGCATGCTGATACCAAGACACGGTGTACGGGCCTAGCCCCAGCGAGTCAGCTCCACCCCGTTTCTATTTAAAAATTGCGATTTCTCTCGTATTTTGTGGATCACCACTTGAGGGTGCGCCAAGAGGGTATCGAGGTCGACATCGATCGGCCGTCTCCTCGGCTAGAGCCCATACCAGTCTTGTGCAGATTAAAGAAGCTTTGATTCCAGGCTTGATCACTAACGGCCTTTATGACGTCTTAAAATTGATCTTTGTTGTTACATCTGCCGCGTTCATCAGCCATCTGTGAGCGCTCTTACCCCGTTCGGCGGCGCGAGGAATACCAATCAGCACCTCGCGCCGCCACCACAAACGGCGAACTAGGTTGCCATTGTGGGCACGGGAGTCCACACTCCACCGGTGGATGACACCGGGCGCGAAGCGATGGAGCAGCGGCTGAAGGAGAAGCTCCAGCCGTGGCGCATCCGCGCAACCCTCGGGTTCGCCGGCCTCTACCAGATGACTCACGAGCTCATCAAAGAGTCAGTGATCGACGGCGTCCGCAACTTCTACCTGAACGGCTTCGACGAGTCCGGCATGACCTACGACGAGGATGGCTACGCCGCCGAGGTACTCGAGCGCGATGCCCCGAAGAAGCGGAAGATGCGCGCTTCGCTGCTCTGGCTGGTGCACTCGAACGCCATCACCCTCGCCCAGGCCGACCGGCTCGACGAGATCTTTGCGCATCGGCACGACCTCACCCACGAGCTGGCGAAGTACATTGTCGACCCGGCATTCGAACCTGACATGAGCCTCCTTACCGATGCCATCGAGATCGTGAGGGCCGTACTGCGTTACTGGACAGAGGTCGAGTTCGCTGTCGGAACCTTCGAGAACTTCCCGGATGCAACCGTCGACGACGTGACTCCGGGCTCGCTGATGCCGCTGCAGCTGGCGCTCTGGGTGTACTCCGAGGGTCTCAACCACGAGGTCGAGCTTGAGGAGAAGGCAAGACAAGCTGGCTGAAGAGCGGGTGGGGCAGACGGTGACGAGCCTGCGGTTCCACCCAGTCACCCTCTTCGTCGCAACGACGCGTACCGGTTCCTCCTACGCCCGAAGGCGCATTGTGTCAGCCGTACGCCGCTGAGATCTTCGATTCAATGCCTCTATCGCCATTCGAGATTGCCGTCGGCAACTTCCGCACACGCATAGCAACGAAGTACACAGACACTCCCGGCAACGCCATCGGACCATCGACTGGTGCCGGCGTTCCTGACAAGGTGATCACTGCCGAGCAGGAAGCACCACCTACAGAACTCGCTGCGACGCCCCACCGTCCTTGGTGGAGGTGGCGCCGATGACATAGATCACACGACTTGCCGTGGGCACAGTCCTTTAGGGCTGTGCCCATGCGCTTTTCTAATTCCCTCAGCCCTCGAGCGGAGTTGGATGCACGCCGATTTTCAAACTGTGTGTCTGAACCGGCGTTCGAACTTCCGGCTGGAAGGCGCTTGCCACGGTGGACGCGGGCATGATCACCTGTAATGGAGTAATCGCGATTTTGATTCGCTGAAGTTGGTCACGCCCAACCCCCGCCTCAGCTTCCGCCGAAACTACCCACGCCTTGAAGCCGGCTTTTGCCTTGGCATCGGCGCGTAGGTTGACCGCAAATTCTAATTCAATGTTTGTCACTTCAAACACCAATTTATCCCGAGCTACTTTCTCCAGCGCCTCCAGGATTTCTGTCTTGAGTGTGCTCACTGCCGTTGCCAAGTCGATCTCCATGATCGTCTCCTGTCGCTAGACAGCCTCCCGGCACGACGATCCACCGTTGTCGTTCAAGACCACAAGCGTTCAAGACGCCATGTCTGTAATCTGACCCGGGCGCGAAGAACCCGCACTCAAGGCCGTAGCGCGTGGGACGGTTCAGCGAGCTATCTGCCGGCTCGATAAGGGTGCATCGGCTGACCTTCACACCAACGTTGGTCAGCCGACGTCACGTCGAACCACAGGTGAGGGTCATGGCGCCCAACACGACCAGCGGTCGGCTTCCCGTTGTCGTCGAGATTGTCGCAGTGAGCAACCGGGACCGCATCAGGCTTCTCAGACGGCAACCAGCCACCGTGTTCCGCGGTGTTGTACAGGACTGCAAGCAATTGGTCCGAGATGCCGAAACGCTCACGTTGGATCTCGAGACTCTGGCGAAGGTTGCCATCGTCATGGCGCTCCGTCGCTGCCTTCCAGTCGGCCAGCATCTCGACGAGGACAACCAGTGTCATGTCGTTGACGCCATTCGGGAAGTGCTCGGGATGGTGACGGGCGTAGTGGTGCTTCAAGCCCTCGCCCATAGCTTCGAGGGAGCCCTTGTACTCGTCCGAGCCGTACGTGCGTCCTTCAGCTTGGGCGTGAATTCGTTGAAGACTTCGAGCTCCGGCCGTTCCGTCTTG
>NZ_JBFAZH010001139.1:0-2479 GCF_040681735.1 Actinoplanes sp. NPDC051633
GCCTCGACGAACAGCACCGGGCGGCCGATCGAGTCCGGCCGGGCGGCGTGCTCCTCCGGGCGGAGCACGGTCGCCAGCGGGCCGATCTCGGACTGCCCGAAGCAGTTGTAGAAACCCACGTGGGGCAGCAGCTTCTGCCATTTCTGCAACACGGGTACGGGCATGATCGAGGCGCCGTAGTAGGCCTTGCGCAGGCTGCTCAGGTCGGCGCCGGCCACACCGGGATGGTTGCCCAGCCCGACCCACACGGTGGGCGGGAAGAACAGCGATGTGACGCCGTCGCGGGGCACCCGGCGCAGGATCTCGTCGGCGATCGGCGCCTCCATCAGGTGGTTGGTCATCCCGACGGCCAGGCCCGGCATGAGGAAGACGTGCATCTGCGCCGAGTGGTAGAGCGGCAGCGCGTGCAGGGGCACGTCGTCCGGGCGCAGGTCGAGCGCCGCGATGCAGGAGGCGTACTCATGCACCAGCGCCCGGTGGGTGAGCATTGCGCCCTTGGGCAGGGACGTCGTGCCGCTGGTGTAGAGCAGCTGCACCAGATCGCCGTCGGCGACGACGCCCTCCTCCCGGTGCACGGCACCGGCCGGGTCGCGCGCCCAGTTCAGGACGTCGTCCATGGCCTCCCGGCGCAGTCCGGCGATGTCCGGCCCGACGGCGTCGAGCTGCGCCGCCAGCGCCGCGTCGCCGAACACGGCCGCCGGCCCCGACTGGGTCAGCAGATAGGCGAGCTCGGCGCCGACCGCGTTGAAGTTGACCGGGACGTGCACGAGGCCGGCCCGCGCGCAGCCGACGAAAAGCAGCAGGTAGGAGTCCGAGTTCTTGCCGTACGCGGCGACCCGGTCGCCGGGCGACAGACCCAGCGCCAGCAGGCCCGCCGCCACCCGGCCGACCGCGGTGTCGAGCTCGCGGTACGTCCAGGTCCGCTCGCCGAAGGTCAGCGCGACCCGGCCCGGCGTCCGCCGGGCGCTGCGCTCGATGAGCCCTCCCACGGTGCTGGGGAAAGACGGTTGCTCCATCACGTGCTCCTCGCGCGTCAGCGGATCGGCGGTCATCGGCATCGTAGATCCGACGGCGCGCGCCGGCCGCCGCGAGCAGGGCCGGGCGCGGGACGCCGTGCCGGGGCCGTCCCGGATCAGGGCGTCCGGTCCTCCGCCTCGAGCGTCGTCACTTCGTGGCCGGTCCGCAGAGCCTCGGCCGCGGCGAGCACGACCAGCAGATCCGCGTACGCGTCGGCCACGCCGACCAGCGGTTGCCGCCCGTCCCGGATCGACTCGACCCAGTCGGTGACCAGCGCGCGGTGGCTGTCGTAGTAGTCCTCGCCCTCGCTGAGCACCTCGTCGTCGTTGAGGACGGCCGAACCGAACGGACCGTCGTACGCCACTCGGATGTCGATCCGCCCGGCCGTCCCGTACACGGTGGCCTCGATCTCCGCCCCGGCCGCGGGAGTGACCCACGTATAGAGCGACTGCCCGATGCGGCCGGAGGCGAACCGCAGGGTGAGCCCGACGGTGTCGGCGGACCCGTGCCCGGACACCCCGGCCACCTCGCCGCCCAGCCGCCGCAGCAGGCTGGTGTGGTGCGTGCCCTGGTCGAGCAGGATGCCCGAGGCCGGCCCGCCGCCCCGCCGCCACCCGTCGCGCAGCCACACGCCGTCGAGCCGGTACGCCCGGGTCGACCGCAGCGCCACCAACTCCCCGACCCGGCCGGCGGCCACGGCCGACGCCGCCGCCCGGACAGCCGTCAGATGGGGGTAGTTCTCGGCGACCGCGACGGTCCGGTCCGAGCGGGCCGCCGCCTCCACGAGCGCGCGCCCGTCGCGAGACGTCGTTGCGAGCGGCTTCTCCACCAGGACGTGCAGGCCCGCATCGAGGGCTTGCAGCACGGCGGCGGCGTGCGCGTCGTGGGGCAGCCGGAGGTCGACGGCGTCGATGCCCTGCGCCGCCGCGACGTTCGCAAGCGAGGCGTACGAAGGCACACCGAGCAGCGCCCCGACGGCGTCGGCGCGCGCCGCGACGCGGTCGACGACAGCGACCACCCGGCAGCCGTCCGGCGGGTCCGCGTACACGCGGCGGGCGACCAACTCCCCGATCGCTCCGCACCCGACGATCGCGACACGCAGATCGCCGCTGGTGGGTCGATGGCCGTCGGCATGAGCAACCCGCATACGAGGATGCTCACTCCGCGCACGCAGGATGTAAACACCGCTCGGGTGTGCGCTTGGCTCAGAGGGCGTAGGGCGAGCGGAACAACCGCTGGGGGTCGGCCGCCGCCCGGATCCGGCGCAGCCGCGCCAGGTGCGGGCCGTGGCATCGCGCCAGCAACGCCGGATCGGGCTCCAGGTAGTTGACGTAGCGGCCGGCGGACCACGCGGCGAGCGCGCGGTGGCCGCGATCGATCCAGGCGTACGCGTCCCGGACGGTCGCGGCGTCGCTCGCCGCCGGCATCACGAGCCACTGCATCATGGTGCGCGCGCCGCGCC
>NZ_JBFAZH010001140.1:0-2477 GCF_040681735.1 Actinoplanes sp. NPDC051633
CTGGATGTCGCAGCCCGCGTACGGGATCCCGGAGAGCTCCAATAACCCCTGGATCGCGCCGTCCTCGCCGAGCCTGCCGTGCAGGACGGGAAACACCAGGTCCAGCCGGATCGTCTCGTATCGGCCCTGCTCCAGGACCAGCAGTCCATGCACGCTGCGGTCCGGTGAGAGAACGACCGGACGGCAGCGGCCGTTCTCCCAGTCCTCCCGGGGGCCGTCGCAGAGCTTCCAGACGCCGCTGCGGGTGATCCCGATGTAGAACGGCTCGTATTTCTCGGTGTCGAGGTGCCTCGCGACCTCTTGCGCGGACTTGACGGAGATGGGGTGCTCTTCCGAACACCCGCCGAAGATGATTCCGATTCTCAACTTATCCATGTCGCTTCCCGCATTCGAAATTCAGGCAGTTGACGATGGAGTTCTCCACCGCGTCGCTGAGGGCGTGGTCGGTGTAATAGGCGGTGTGCGGGCTGATCAGCACACTCGGCAGCTCCTGCAACCGCAGCAACACCTTGTTCTCGATGGGTCGGCCCCTGCAGTCGGCGTAGAAGATCCCTTCCTCCCCTTCGAGGACGTCCAGCGCCGCCCCGGCCAATCGGCCGCTCTCCAGGGCCGCGAGCAGGGCATCGGTGTCGAGAAGGGAACCGCGGCCGGTGTTGACGATGAACGCGCCCCGCTTCAAGCGCTCGATGCGCCCGCGATCCAGAAGATGGTGGGTCTGCGCGGTCAACGGCGTATGCAGCGTCACGATGTCGCTTCGCCGCAGCAGTTCGTCGAGCGGAACGTAGTCGGCGAAAGCCTTCGGACGATTGTCGTAGGCCAATGTCCGGCAGCCGAAGCCGCGCAGCCGGTCGATGACGGCGGCGCCGATGCGTCCCGTTCCGATCACCCCGACGGTCAGATCCCGCAGTTCTTTCCCGCGTATCTCGTTCAACCGGTAGTCATGGATATCGGCACGGCGGACGGTGGACTTCGCATTCCGGACCGCCATCAGCATCAGCATCAGCGTGTAATCGGCCACGCTGTCGGGCGAGTAGGCGACGTTCTCGACGAAGATGCCGAGGCTCTCGGCGTATGTCACGTCGATGTGGTTGTAACCGATGCTTCTCGTGGAGATGTACCTGACGCCCACCCGGGCGAGCGCACGCAGGAGCGAGTCGGTGACCGCGGTCTTGTGGTCGACGCTGACGCACCGATTGCCCGAGGCCAGGCCGATGCCGGCCGCGGAGATCGCCGCCTCGGTGATGGTCGGCATGACGCCGAGACGGGGCGCCATCTCGCGGAACAGGACGGCTTCGTCCGGCCCGCAGCCGTACACCGTGATGCCCATTCGTGGAACGGGCGGGGACGACAGGTACGACGGGGACGCCAGCGATCGGGCGCGGCGGGCCGCTGCTCGTGCTACTTCGCCGTAGGTCATGCCGCCAGTCAAAGGAATGGGCTGTTGCCGGTGCGTATCGGAATTTCGATACACCGGCGATATCCCCGAATCGGGGCGGGGCGACGTGCTCTTCGTCTCAGTCGACGGGGCAGCGATCGGCCGGCCTGGATGACTACCATTCCCGCGGACCGATGGAGGATCATGAGCGACCTGTTCGACACGCAGCTGATGCGGCCGGTGCGGAAACCGGTGTTCGCGGACTGGCGCGGCCGGCGCCGGCGCGTCGTCATCGCTGCCGGCGTGGTCGCCGGGGTGGCGCTGGCCGGCTGGATCGCTCTGATCGTGGCCGGCTTCGTGCTGGCGATCGCCACCGGGCCGGCGTCAGCGGGTGGCGGCTGACCCGCATGCCACGGCACCGCAACGCCGGTCGGCCCCTGGCCCACTGGTCCATCTTCGTGCTGGCCGTCGCCGCCCTGTTCGCCACGCTGCTGCTCGACGACTTCGCCCGGGAGACCGGCGGCGGCACCGTCCGGCCCGGCCGCACCGAGATCGTCGACCACCCGTCCGCGCTGTCCGGCCCGGTGATCCTCGCCTCGGACGGCCGGGTGGTGGGTGAGCGGCTGCCGCCGCGTACCGTCGCCCTGACCTTCGACGACGGCCCGGACCCGGTCTGGACGCCCAGGATCCTGGACGCGCTGCGGCGGCACCGGGCGACCGCCACGTTCTTCGTCGTCGGAGCGCAGGTCAACAAGCACCCCGATCTGGTACGCCGGATCGTCGCCGAGGGCCACCAGCTCGGCCTGCACTCCTTCACCCACCGTGACCTCACGACCATGTCCGAGCCGCGCCGGCGGATCGAGTTCGAGCTGACCCGCAACGCCGTCGCGCAGGCCACCGGACAGGACCTGAAGCTGTTCCGGCCGCCCTACCTCGCCTCGCCGGCGAAGGTCGACGCTCCGGCGCTCGCCCTGATCGCGGACGCCGGGCGCAGGGGCTACGTGACGGTGCTGGCCGCCCGCGACACCGGAGACTGGCGCCGGCCGGGCGCCAAGATCATCGCCCCGGCGGCCTTGCCCGCCTCCGCCGCGGGCGCAATCGT
>NZ_JBFAZH010001141.1:0-2471 GCF_040681735.1 Actinoplanes sp. NPDC051633
CGATAAGGGGGCATTAGAAAATGAGTTTGCGGTCGCAAATGAACGTCCAGCAGGTGACGGTCGCCGCCCGCGCCGCCCGCCCCGCCGCCCAGGTAGATGTCCGAGCCGACGGTGAAGGCCCGGGCGCCGGCCTGCTTCGCGGCCTCCGCCGCGGCGTCGCCGGTGTGCACGCGGACGCTCGAGAAGTCGGCGCCGAACGCCGTCTCGGCCTCGGACCGCAGGCCGTCCGGAACAGCCTGCCCGGCCCCGGCCGCGCCGACCGCCTGCCGGAAGCCCTCGGGTGGATCGGCGGACGCCGGCTCGGGTCCCGCCGAACGCCGGACCAGGCCGGCGAGCGCGCGATTGCCCGCTGCTGCGAGGTTGCCGGACAGCGGCGGCGGGGCGGGCGGCGCCGCGGAGCCCGCCTCGGCGAGCATGGCCGCCAACTCCCGGTTGCCGCCCACCGGCGCCTTGGTCTGAGCTGGGCGCGCCTCATCGACGGCTGTGTCGTGATGGTCGGCATCGGGAGTCGCCTCGCGGCCTGGCACCGTCACAGCGTAGACGGCGCAGGCGCCCGGAGTCGCAGTCACGGAGGCCGATGGCTGCCCCGATGGCCACTCGATCATCCATGGTGGACGAGCGGCAGGGCCACGGCCAGCGGCCACGCGACGATCAGTGAGCCGACCGGCGCGACGAGCCAGCGCGGTGCACCGCAGCGGCGGAGGATCTCGGTCCAGATCGACTGCCAGAGCAGGAGGACCGCGAGCAGCGGCAGGATCAGGACCAGGAAAGTCGAGGTCAGGCCGCCGATGGCCGCCCCGGCGAGCGCGATCGGGCAGAGGGCCGAGACGATCAGCGCGGCGACGGCGTCGTCGTCGGTCAGGCGCAGCCCGGCGTACGCGAGAAGGGCGAAACCGGCCCACACCACGGCGAGCAACCACCACCTCGCGCCGGTCGGCACCGCGTGGGTCAGTCCGAGCTGCAGGGGCGCGACGATGGTCAGCGCGGCATAGGCCGGCAGGACGAGGGCCCCGACGATCACCCGGCGGCGCGTCGGAGGCGGTGGAGCGGTGATCGATCGCGCGATCGTGGTCGGCGCGGTGGTTCGACGAGGTCCGCGCCATCGGGCGTACCCGAGCATCAGGGCGGCCGCGACCACCGCGAAACCGGTGAGGTAACCGCCCAGCGCGATCGGCAGGCGCTCGGTCGGCAGCAGCGGCGCGACCAGCGCGCCCACCGCTGCCGCGGCTGCGGCCACCGCCGCCGCGCGACCGGTCATCGTCGCGTCGACGCGCGGACGGCCGCCCGACGACGGACCCAGGACCAGCCGTGCCAGCGGAGCCATGCCGGCCAGCAACGCCAGCAGCAGCAGCGAAGCACCGGCGACCGAGCGCATCGGTGATCGGAATCCGGCCTCTGTGGACGGCAGGCCGAGGCTCGTGTCCAGCCAGTCGGCGGTCTCGCGATGGGTGCGCGGGGCGAAGAGGATCGAGATGTGCTCGACGCCGGGCACGACGAGCATCCGGCGATCCGGGCCGGCGCCGGCGACGGCCTTCTCGGCCTGGTCGCGGAACGAGGGGAACTCCAGCGCGCCGGGCATCACCAGCAGGCGGGCCGGTCGGTCGCGGGTGACCGTCGACGCGTCCGGGAGCGAGAGCGCGACGGTCGCGGTGATCTCCGGATGGGCGACCGCGTAGCGGGTGACGGCCGAGGCGCCCATCGAGTGCCCCACCAGCGCTGTCCGGGTGGGGTCGACGTCCGGCAACCCGCGCAGGTGCGTCACCGCGACGTCGAGATCGAGGCTCAGCGCCCGCGCCGACGCGCCGGTCGCGGCGGCGTCGTCCGGCAGCCGCCGCGAGTTGGCGCCGTGTCCCGAGAAGTCCATCAGCACGACGACGTAGCCGCGCGCCGCCAGCGACTCCCCGAACGGCGCCATCAGGTCGGCCGAGCCCGCGAAGCCGTGCGCGACCACGACGCCGGGCCGGCCCTGCCGGGCGACCTCGCGAGAGGACTCGCGGAAGGATCGGCCCTGGGTGGGGAGCTGCTCGACCGACGCCGGGTGGAACTCGTCCATCGGCACGCCGTCGACCACCACGTGCCGGCTGGTGGCCCGGTCACCGCCCAGGACGAGGACCAGGCCGGCGCCCGACAAGACGCCCAGCAAGACCACCAGCGCGGCCGTCAGTCGGTCGAAGCGCACGCATGAAGTCTTACCGCAGGGCTACAAGCATGGCGGGGTGTAGCGGTGGATGCGCAGGCCACGGAAGTCGATCTTGTTGGCGGTCTTGCCCACGAAGACGAACCCGCGCGCCTCACTGAGTGCCGACTCGAAGGTCCAGGTCGGCGCGCCCAGCTCCGGCACGCTTCCCCAGGCGCGCGGGCGGAAGCTGAAGAACCTGGTCACCATGCGTCCGCGGGTCGACGGGATCGCGGTGGCCCACTGGGCGCCGCCACTCCAGAGCGAAGCCGGCCGCAGCTGCTCCCAGTGGTCG
>NZ_JBFAZH010001142.1:0-2468 GCF_040681735.1 Actinoplanes sp. NPDC051633
CTGATCTGGCCGCGCCACATCGTGCCGATCCACACGAAGAACTTCATGCCGGTCGGCACCGCGATGAGGAAGCTCAGGAAGCTGAAGAACGGCAGCAGCACCTGCCCCGTGCCGAACATGTGGTGGGCCCACACGCTCATCGACAGGGCGCTGATCAGCAGGGTCGCGCCGACCAGCCCCTTGTAGCCGAACACCGGCTTGCGGCTGAACACCGGGATGACCTCGGTGATGATCCCGAAGAACGGCAGTGCGACCACGTACACCTCGGGGTGCCCGAAGAACCAGAACAGGTGCTGCCACAGCAGTGGGCCGCCGGTCTCCACGTTGAACACCTGGGCGCCCAGGATGCGGTCGGCGGCCAGGGCGAACAGCGCCGCGGCCAGGAACGGGAAGACCAGGACCACCAGCAGGCTGGTGAGCAGGATGTTCCACGTCATGATCGGCATCCGGAACATCGTCATGCCGGGCGCGCGCAGCGTCAGGATCGTGGTGATCATGTTGACGCCACCGAGGATCGTCCCGAGTCCCGAGACGGCGAGGCCGACGACCCACATGTTGCCGCCGACGCCGGGCGAGTGCAGGCTGTCGCTCAGCGGCGTGTACGCCGTCCAGCCGAAGTCGGCCGGCCCGCCCGGCGTGATGAAGCCGCCGAGGGCGATCAGCCCGCCGAACAGGTACAGCCAATACGCGAACGAGTTGAGCCGGGGAAACGCCACGTCGGGCGCGCCGATCTGCAGTGGCACCACGAAGTTGGCGAAGGCGAACACGATGGGCGTCGCGAAGAACAGCAGCATGATCGTGCCGTGCATGGTGAACAGCTGGTTGTACTGCTCCGGCGACAGGATCTGCATGCCCGGGCGGGCCAGCTCGGCGCGCATGATCAGCGCCATCAACCCGCCCGCCAGGAAGAACCCGAACGCGGAGATCATGTACATGATCCCGATCTGCTTCGCGTCGGTGGTGCGCAGGATCCGCGCGATGGCGGACCCTTTCACCTGGCGGCGGATCGGGTACGGCCGGCTGACCACCGGCCGTGGAGCGATTGCCGTCATGCGGACTCCTCAGCCGTGCGTGTGGCACCGTGGTGGCTCTGTGGTGGCTCCGTGGCGTTCGACCCGTCGCCGGGCGCGTCCGGTTACCCCGGCCGTCGCGGCTTTAACATCCGCCCGATGTGGCCGTTCCGGCATTGAGGGTTAGACTGTCGTCGAACTGACCATCTTCCCCGCCCTGTGTCCGCGGACTGACGTCACGGAGTTGACGTATGTCCACGTATCTGACCCGGCGGGCGGCGCCTGAACCGCTGGAAGACCTCGACGAGGTCGCCGTGCGCTACGCCACGGACCGGCGCCTGCTGCCGCCGGAGCAGCATGCGCGCCTGCGCGACGAACTGATCACATCGATGTTGCCGTTCGCCGGTCGGCTGGCTCGCCGGTACCGCAGCGCCGCCGAGTCCCCGGAGGATCTCGAGCAGGTGGCGCGGCTCGGTCTGGTCAAGGCCGTCGACCGCTACGACCCCGAGCGCGGGTCGTTCACCGCCTTCGCGGTCACCACGATCTCGGGCAGCCTGAAGCGGCACTTCCGCGACCACACCTGGGGCGTGCACGTCCCGCGCAGGCTCCAAGAGCTCACGCTCGCCGTCGTGCACGCCGAGAACGCCTTGACGGCGGAGCTGGGCCGGCGTCCCGCCGCCCAGGAGGTGGCTCAGCGCTGCGGAGTCGACGCGTCCGAGGTGGTGGGCGCCCGCCGGTCGAGCGCCGGATACCGCCCGATCTCGCTCAGCATGCCGGTGGGGGAAACCGGTGAAGGGCTGGGCGACATGTTCGGCGATGCGGACCCCGCGATGGAGGCGGTGGCCGACCAGCAGACCGTACGCCGGCTCATCTCGCAGCTTCCCCCGCGCGAGCGACGGATCCTGCTGGAGCGCTTCTACGGTAACCGCACGCAGGCCGACATCGCGGCCGACCTCGGCGTCTCCCAGATGCACGTCTCCCGGCTTCTCAGCCGCACCCTCGCCTGGCTGCGTGCCGCGATGCTCAGCGACGAGCCGCCACCCTGGCAGGGCGGCGCTCCGGACGTCGACCAGGTCGATCCACTGGTCACCGTGCGCCTGCAACCGTCGGGGGCATTGCGGGTGCTGGTCACCGGCGAGGTGGACCGCGACAACGCCGACCGGCTCCGGCAAGCGCTTCTCCGGCTGCTCGGCCACGGCGCGGCGCCCCGCATCGAGATCGACCTGCGCGGGGTGCCGTTCCTCGACGCGGCGGCGGTCTCGGTGTTGCTGTCGGTGCATGAGGCGGCGCGGGTGCGGTCGGTCGTGGTGACCGTCACCGGGCTGCAGCCCGCCGTCCGGCGCATCGCCACCGTCGCGGGGCTCGGAGCGCTGCTGCCCTCCGACGCGGGCGGTCAGAGCTCCTGATCCGGGCGCTCAGCCCTCGGCGGGCTGGGCGACCAGGGGGGCGAGGTGGGCG
>NZ_JBFAZH010001143.1:0-2468 GCF_040681735.1 Actinoplanes sp. NPDC051633
ACCCGGGCGTTGGCCAGGGTCTTCTTCGCCCGCACTATCCGCTGCGCCACGGTCGGCTCCGGCACCAGGAAGGCCCGGGCGATCTCGTCGGTGGTCAGGCCGCCGAGCAGGCGCAGGGTGAGCGCGGCGCGCGCCTGCGTGGAGAGCACCGGATGGCAGGCCACGAACACCAGCCGCAGCAGGTCGTCGCCGATGCCGTCGTCCTCGGCGACCAGCGCGCCGATGTCCGGGGCGTACCCCTCCTGGCCTGGACCGATCTGCTCGAGCTTGCGCCGGAAGGTCTCGTTGCGCCGGATCTGGTCGATGGCCCGGCGTTTGGCCGTGGTCATCAGCCACGCGCCCGGATTGCGCGGCACGCCCTCGGCCGGCCACTGCTCCAGGGCCGCGACCAGCGCGTCCTGCGCCAGCTCCTCGGCCACGCCGATGTCGCGGACGAGCCTGGTCAGCCCGGCGATGAGCCGGGGCGCCTCGATCCGCCAGGCGGCCTCGATCGCGCGGTGGGTGTCAGTGGCCACGGCCTCCGTCTACTCCACCGCGCGATCAGAAGCAACCGCGATCGGACGCCACCGCGCTGGTCAGTTGGTCCCGGTGACCTTCGCGTGCCGCTTCTCCACGGCCTCCCGCTGGTCGGCGGTGAACTCGTCGCCGAAGTCCTCGGCCTGCAGGACCTGCCGGATCTCGATGTTGGTCTGCGACCCGACGCCCGGGTGCTGCATCGGGCAGCGCTTGAACCACTCGACGCACTCCTCGAGCGACTTCGCCTCGACCAGGTAGTAGCCGGCGATCAGCTCCTTGGTCTCGGTGAACGGCCCGTCCACCACGGTCTTGTTGTCGCCGTCGAAGTAGATCCGTGCGCCGCTGTCGCTGGGCTTGAGACCGTCGGCGGCCAGCAGCACGCCGGCGTCGACCAGCTCCTGGATGAACGCGCCCATCGTGTCGAAATCCTCGGTGGTGGGCGGCACACCGGCTTCGGTGTCCGCCGTGGCCTTGGTGATCACCATGAACCGCATCGCTGTCTCCTCATGTCGGGGGTGCTTCACCTACGCGTCGAACGGCGGTCGACCCGCTCGACACCCTGCCAGAAGGTTTTTCGGCGGCCCCTTCGACACGTGCAGAATCTAGGCGTGAGCCATCCAGGAGGACCGGGCGAGCTGGGCATCTCCGCACGTGAGGCGGAGGTACTGGCGGCGCTCGGTGACCACCTGACGAACGCCGAGATCAGCGCGCGGCTGTTCATCACCGTGCGCACCGTGGAGAGCCACGTCTCGTCCCTGCTGCGGAAACTGCGGGCCGACGATCGCCGCGCGCTGGCCGCCGTCGCCGCCCGGCTGCGCACTTCTCCGGCCCGCCGGCCGGCCGCGCTGCCGACGCCGCTGACGCCGTTCGTGGGGCGGGTGGCCGAGCGGGCCGCGCTGTCCGCTGCCCTGCGTGACCATCGCCTCGTCACGGCCGTCGGGCCGGGCGGAGTGGGCAAGACCCGCCTCGTGTTGAGCGTCGCCGCCGATGTGGGCGACCGTTTCGCCGACGGGGTCTGGTATGTCGACCTCGTACCGGTGACCGACTCGGCGATGGTCGCGCCGGCGATCGCCGACGCGCTGGGACTCGGCGAGTGGCCTGGACGTTCGGCGATCGACGACGTCGTGCGGTGGCTGGCCGACCGGGAGACGCTGGTCGTGCTGGACAACTGTGAGCACCTGCTGGACGGCGTGGTGGTGCTGCTGGAACGGTTGCTCGCCGGTGGTCCGCGGCTGACGGTCCTGGCCACCAGCCGGGCCAGGTTGCTGGTCCCGTTCGAGCGGGTGTTCCCCGTGCCGGGGTTGTCCGTCGGCGCGGACGACGGCCGGCCGGGTGACGCCGTCGAGCTGTTCCTCGAGCGGGCCGCGGCCGGTGGCAGCCCGCTGACGCCCGGGGACACGGCTCGCGTCGCCACTGTCTGCCGAGCCCTCGACGGCGTGGCGCTGGCCATCGAGCTGGCCGCCGCCAGATATCCGTCCGTCGGCCTGGACGGGCTCGAAGCCGGTCTGGCCGATCGGTTGCGGCTGCTGACCGGCGGCCCGCGGATCGACGACCGGCACCGATCGTTGCGCTCGACGCTGGACTGGAGCAACGGGCTGCTCGACGAACCGGGCCGGGCGGTGCTGCGGCGCGTCTCGGTCTTCGCCGATCCGTTCACCGCGGCCGCTGCGACGGCCGTGCTGGCCGATTGGCCGCCGGTGCCGGCCGGCCACATTCCGGCCATCCTGGCCGGGCTCGCCGACCAGAGCCTGCTGACCGCGATGGCCGGGCCCGGCGGGACCCGGTACCGGGCCCTCGAGACCGTCCGGCAGTACGGCGCCGATCGGCTCGACGAGGCGGGCGAGGCCGACGAGGCGCGGTCGCGGCATGTGACCTGGTGCCTGGCGGAGAGCGCCGAGCTGCTGCTCGCGTCGAGCGAGGCCGGCGGCGCCTGGCGGGCGACCTTCGACCGG
>NZ_JBFAZH010001144.1:0-2464 GCF_040681735.1 Actinoplanes sp. NPDC051633
GCCGCCTCGCGCACCGGCCCAGTGAGCTCTCCGGCGGCCAGCAGCAGCGCGTCGCCCTGGCCCGGGCCCTGGCACCGGAACCCGCACCGGAGCCGGCGCTCCCTGCGCCGGCACCGCCGGATCCGCCACCCGCGGACCCCGCAGAAGCGCTGTCCGTGGGGAGATCGGCCGAGTCCTCACCGATCTTCGGCTCCAGGCGATACAAGGTCGGCGGTTCGATCTGGGCGCTGTGTTCGGCGATCGCCTGCTCGGCGACCGCCATCGCGCGCTGCGCCTTCTCGTCGTACTCGTCTTCCGCGTGGTCGACGAAGCGCGGGACCAGGTCGTCTGCCACCGCCGCTCGCTGCTCCAGCAGCGGACGGATCGTGCCCTGTGCGGTGCCCAGCGCCCCGATCACGCCGTGCAGGCCGACCCTTGTGTTCTCCGCGTGCTTCAGCGTGTGGTCCATGTGCGCGGCCAGCAGGTCAACCTTCTCCAGGAACGCGCGCGCCGACGCGTTCGACTCCGGTGGCCAGACCGCGGCCAACTCGTCGCGCGACTTAACCAGCCGGCGGTGCTGCTCCTGCACCGCCTCCGCGAGGTTCTGCCAGTTGAGCACCCGGTCGGCGCCCGTGCAGGCGTTCTCCCGCTCGATCATCGCCCAGATCGCCGGCAGGTTGTAGCCGCCCCAGCCTGCCATCAGATCGCCCGCCGGGAACCGTCGATGATCGCGGTCGCCTTGGCGATCGCGTCGCCGAGCAGCTTGTCCACCCGGGCATGGGCCTGCGCCGATGACCGGTCGGCTGACGCGAAGTCCCGCGCCACCGACTCCGCCACGTCCGCGAAGATCTCCGCCGCCTGCCGGTACGCCCGCAGGTTGGCATCGGTGTTCTCGAGTGCGGCGGCGTACCGAGTTTTGGCCTGGGACACCGCGTCGCTGGTGGTGATCGACGCACCGAACACCACCCCGTGCGCGTGCAGGTCCGAGCCGCGGGCAGCCGCCTGCGAGAAGCCGGTGGCCGCCTCGGACCGCATCCCCTTCGCGAAATCATCGACCTGGCCGGTGTCGATCTCCACCCCGTCAGGCATGGCACCTCCCCGTCCGACAGCCCTGCGCCGCTGAGGGTATCGACAAACGACTAACCGTTTTTGACCCCTGTGGATAACTACCACGAATTCGGCGGAACGGTTCACACGCGCCCTACCGCTGTTAAAGATCGACTGACGACAATTTGTAAATGATCAATGCCAGTTTCGGTGAGCGGAGTGGACGATGGAAGACGCCGGAGCCGGGCCGGGTCCCGCCCACCCGACACGCCGGCCCGGGGCCGCGCTGTCCCGTTGGCAAGGATTTGGACTTCACCCGCACCTGATCAGGCTATTGCCCGGCTCGCCCCGGTAAGCATCCAGCCGAGACCGTTGGCCATGATCGCCCGTTGAACTCCGTATCAACGCCTGATGACCTTGACGCCTGTGGATGAACCGGTGGACAACCGGTGGAAAAGTCGCCTTGTCCTGGGGGTAACGCGCCTCGCCCTGTGGACGGTTTGGGCCATCTCAAGAAAATAAGAAAAACTGCCTTCCGCCCCTTGCGCAGGCCCGGCCGGCAGGACTACAAATCTCCCACGCCGCCAGAGACGGTGACCCCGGCTCAGGGAGAGATCCCAGAGCCAAGTTGCTGAGAACCAGGCCCGGGAGTTCGCGAGAGTGAGCGCTTGGGCCGAGAGCTCGCGACAGGGTTCGCCAAGGCTGGCAGGGCATCCCGGAGTGGCGCCGTTCCGGGAGGTGGGCACCGAGTCGACCGGGGTTCGCCAAGCTCTGCGGTTTTGATGGTGGCGTGCTCCGCGGTTGCGGTGGGCCGAGAGATCGGGCTGCCAAAGCCACCGGGGCTTGAGGCCCCTTCCATCTCATACATGGAAGGGGCCTCTTCCTGCTTCGAGGATATCCAGACCGTCCGCGCCGGCGACGCAGCGACACGCCGCTGTTTGTCGACCGCGCGGCGATTACGGCGATCAGGTACGACTGATCGTCTGGGACTGCTGGAACGGCCCGATGCAGCGCTTCACCTTCGCCGCCGACGGCACGCTCCGCATCGGCGGCAAGTGCGTCGACGTTGCGACGGCTCCACACAGGACATGGCGGCGGCGCAGATATACGCCTGCAACAACACCAGCGCACAACGATGGGCGATCACGTCGGCCGGCGATATCGTCAATCCACAGTCGGGCCAGCGCGTGGACATCGGTCGCTGGAATGCCGCGAGCGGCGCGCCGCGACGTGCAACGGATTCGCCAAGCAGATATGACACCGAGCCTGATCAGTTGGATTTCGGCCGCAGCAGGGCGACGAGGAAATCGGCGTCCTCCCGGAACGGCCGGAGATCCCAGGTGCTCAGCAGCAACTCGGAGGCGAGTCCGCCGGCATCGGCGTCGGACAGGAATTCCGCGTACCCATATCCTCTGCCCCCGCCGAATCCCACCGCGAC
>NZ_JBFAZH010001145.1:0-2454 GCF_040681735.1 Actinoplanes sp. NPDC051633
CAGCAGCTGGCGGAGAGCACCAAGGGCTACTTCTACGAGGCCGCGTCGGTGAGCGAGCTCAAGAAGGTCTACGAGGACATGGGCAGCTCGATCGGGCACCGGGTGGCGCCGCGTGAGGTGACCCAGTACTACGCCGGGGCGGCGCTGCTCTTCGGCCTGGTGGCAGCGGGTCTGAGCCTGCTGTGGACCTCGCGCCTGCCGTAGGGCCCGCGGGCCCGGCGGGCCGGGACAATCCTCCCGGGCCGGCCGGGACTCGGCCTCAGGCGGCCCGGGACGGTTGAGCGGGAGGGTGACCCCAGCATTCCTCTACGGAAGGTGTGGGTCATGACAACCATCAACGGGCTGCTGCGCGCGAGCGGTGTGGTGCTGTGTGCGGGGGCGGTGCTGAGCGCCGCCGCCTCCCTCGGCGAAAGCCATGTGGATCCGACGACCATCAATCCGGCGATGACCGCCGTCGGAACGGCCGGGGTCGTCGGCGGCCTGCTCGTGCTGCTCGGCCTGCCGGGCTGGTATGCGGTGCAGGCGACGCGCGCCGGACGGCTCGGCGCCGTCGCGTTCGTCATGGTGTTCCTGGGCTGGGCCGGCCTGGAGGTGACGACGCGGCCATTGTTCACCTATGTCGCGCCGGCCCTCTACGCCCGACCGGGCAACGCCGATCTGGCCGCCCCCGGCGCGCTGGACTCCGTCTCGACCGGCTATCTGTCCTATGTCGGCAGCCTGCTCATCGCGCTCAACCTTGGCCTGCTGCTGTTCGGCATCGCGATGATCCGGGCGCGGGTCTTCCCGAGGCCGTTGTCCGCCGTGATCGCCGTCGGCCCGCTCGCCGTCTTCTTCTCCGGGCCGGTTGAGCACGAGGCGATCGCCGTTCTGATGCTTGCGATCGCCGCGTGCGGCCTGCTGGTCGCCACCGGACGGGTGCGACCCAGCCACGCCGACGTGCTGGTCGCGGTCGGCGCCTGAGAAGCGGGCCGGACGGCTGAGCGCTTCCGCCCGGGCCGGGCCGCACACTGAGGGCGGCGGGCCCGGCGAAGCTCGGGACAGGAGCGATGCGATGACAATCACGGCGACCGGGCGCGACCGGCGTCTCACCGGTCGCGCGCTGACCGCCGCCAGGTTCGCCACTGCGGGCCTGGCGGTGCTGGGCAGCGTCGCGTTCCTGGCGTCGCTGCCCGCGGCCTATCACGGGGTAGCCACGTTCGACCCCGCCCTCGTCGACCATCCGGAGGAGATCCGGGCCGGACTCGCCGCCTGGGGCATCTCGCCGGCCGCGTACGCCGCGGGATGGATCACCGGGCTCGGCCTGATCGCCGCGGTGTTCGTCGGGGTCGGGGTGTTGATCCTGCTGCGCCGGCCCGACGACCGGGCCGCTCTGCTCTTCGCCGGCGTGCTCATCGCCTTCGGGGTGATCTGGCCGGACACGCTGCCGGCCCCGGACTGGCCGATGCCGCTGACCGTGGCGACCGGGCTGCTCTCCGATGCCGGCTTCATCGGCTTCTTCGGGTTGCTCTACTACTTCCCGGACGGCCGGTTCGTGCCGCGCTGGACCCGCTGGGCGTTCCTGCTGGTCGCCGCCGATGTGCTGGTCAGCGAGTCACTGCTGCGCCTCGGCATCCGCGTTCCCGAGGCGCTGGACTTCGCCGCCGCGCTGACCTGGCTGAGCACCGGCGTGTGGGCCCAGATCCATCGCTACCGGCACGTCTCCACCGCGGCGCAACGGCAGCAGACCAAGTGGGCCGCGACGGCTCTGATCACCGCGACGGCCGGCTTCGCGCTGACCGCCATGCTGCGGTATCTGCCGGTGTTCAGCGGATCGGCGTCCGGCGCGGTCATCTACCGCGGCCTCGAGCTGTTCGCGTACGGCGTGCTCTTCTGCCTGGTTCCGCTGGCCATCGCACGGGCCGTACTGCGGCACCGGCTGTGGGACATCGATCCCGTCCTGCGCCGGGCGCTGGTCTACGGCGGGCTCACCGCGGCATTGACCGCCGTGTACGCCGGCATCGTCGCCTGGGCCGGCCGGGGCGTCACCGTGCAGGGCTTCCCGATCGCCTCGTTCGCCGCGGCGGCCGCCGTGGCGATCCTGTTCGAGCCGCTGCGCAGGCGCCTGCAACGCTGGGCGAACCGGCTGACCTACGGCCAGCGCGACGACCCGTACGCGGCGGTGACCGCGCTCGCCCGGCGCGTCGCCGACACCGCCGGGCTCGCCGACGTGCTTCCGCTGCTGGCCGGTTCGGCGCGCCGCGCGATGCGCTCGCCGTACGCCGCGATCGCCTCCGCCGACGGAGCCGTCCTGGCCGACAGCGGTCGTGCGGTGCCGCAACCGATGCCGATCCCGTTGATCCAGCACGGGGAGCACATCGGCGTGCTGTTGATCGCCCCGCGGATCGCGGGGGAGCCCTTCGACGCCAAGGACCGCGCACTGCTGACCGACCTGGCCCGCCAGATCGCCGCCGCGGT
>NZ_JBFAZH010001146.1:0-2452 GCF_040681735.1 Actinoplanes sp. NPDC051633
GGGGTGAGCTTCGGGTCGTTCTTGAGCGCGTTGCGGATCAGCTCACCCCGGCCCAGCGCGCCGAGGCCACCGTCGACACCCCGGCGCGCAAGCTCCGCGAGGCCGAGTACGCGGTCCAGCTCGAGCAGCGCCTCAGCAAGCAGCAGATCCTGCAGAACTACCTCAACATCGCCTACTTCGGCGGCGGCGCCTACGGCATCGACGCGGCCGCCCGGCGTATCTTCGGCGTCTCGGCCGCCCGGCTCGACCTGGCACAGGCGGCGCTGATCGCGGGTCTCGTCCAAGCGCCGGACATCGACAACCCGATCAGCGGCGACCGAGCTCGCGCACGTACCCGGCAGACCTATGTCCTCGACGCGATGGCCCGGGCCGGCATGATCACCCCGGCCCAACGCTCGGCGGCGGCCGCCGAGAAGCTGACCTATGAGGGGACGGCCGCGGCGACGGGGTGCAGCGGCACCTACGGCTTCTTCTGCGACTACGTGAAGCGCTGGTGGGAGGCGCAGCCGGCGTTCGGCGCGACGGTCGCCGAGCGGACCGAGGCGCTGCGCACCGGCGGATACACGATCGTCACCTCACTCGGCCCCGCGGTGCAGAAGGCGGCGCAGGCGCAGGCCCGGTCGGTCTATTCGATGCGGAGCAGCAGGGCGCTGCCGATCGCCGTGGTCCGGCCGGGCAGCGGCAAGGTGCTCGCGCTCGCGGTCAACCGCAAGTACGGCACCGGCTCCGGCGCGACCGTGAACCCGTTGATCTCCGGCGGCGGCAGCGTGCTCGGCTACCCGTCCGGCTCGACCTTCAAGCTGTTCACGATGCTCGCCGCGCTGCGGTCCGGCGAGCCGCTGGATACCGGCTTCGACGCGCCCGCGAAGCTGGTCACCCGGTGGCCGGACACCGGCGAGGGCAACTGCGGCGGACGGTACTGCCCGGGTAACGACAATCCCGCCTGGATGGACGGCCACCGGACGATGTGGACCGCGTTCGGCCGGTCGGTCAACACCTACTTCGTGCACCTGGAGGAGCAGGTCGGGCCGACCGCGGCGGTGGCGCAGGCGAAGAACCTGGGCATCGGCTTCGCCGCGCCGGCCGATGCGCGGATGGCGGCGGACGGCGCCGGCTCGTGGGGCTCGTTCACCCTCGGGGTGGTGCAGACCACGCCGCTCGAGCTGGCCTCCGCGTACGCGACGCTGGCCGCCGACGGGGTCTACTGCGCGCCCACCCCGGTGCAGTCGATCAGGGACCGCACCGGCGCGGCGGTGCCGCTACCGGACGGCTGCCGGCAGGCGCTGCCCGCGGACGTCGCGCGGGCGGCGGTGGACGCGGCGCGGTGCCCGGTGGGACAGCAGAGCGCGTTCTCGGAGTGCGACGGCGGGACCGCGCAGCAGGTCGACGGGATCCTCGGCGGGCGGCCGGTGGCCGGCAAGACGGGCAGCACCGAGAACAACGCGACGGAGACGTTCGTCGGCTTCACGAAGGAGGTGGCGGCCGCGGGCATCGCGAACGACCCGGCGGACCCGTCCGACCACGTCGGCAGCGCGGTGGAGTCGCGGGTCGTGACCGCGGTCGCGAAGACGCTGGCGGCGGCCGGGGACGGCGGGTATTCCGATTTCGCACCGCCGAGCACCGCGATAGCGTTCGGGCGTGGTTGACGGCTGGCAGTGGGATCCGACCCTGTTCCGGGGCAGCGCCGCCTTTTACGAGCGTGGCCGGCTGCCGTACGCGCCCGGATTCGCCGACGTCCTCGCCGACGTGCTCGGGCTGGACGGCCGCGGCCGGCTCCTCGACGTCGGATGCGGCCCAGGACTGCTGACGCGGTCCCTGGCGCCGTTGTTCACCGAAGCGGTCGGGGTCGATCCCGACGCCGGCATGCTGGCCGAGGCCGCCCGTCTCGGGATCGCCAACGCGCGGTGGGTCGCCGCCCGCGCGGAGGAGCTGCCGATGGGTCTGGGTGAGTTACGGGTGGTGACCTTCGGCAACTCCTTCCATTGGACCGACCGCGACCGGGTCGCCGCGACGGTGTTCGGGATGCTGGAGCCGGGTGGCGCGTTCGTCAACGTCAGCGACCACAAGGACAGGCCGCCCGAGCCGGGGCCGCTGCCACCCTATGAACGGATCGACGACCTCGTGCGGAGCTATCTGGGCCCGGTGCAAAGAGCCGGGCAGGGCGTGATCCGCAACGGCACACCGGACCGCGAGGAGCTGGTGCTGGCGCGGGCCGGCTTCGTGGACTTCCAGCGGCACATCGTGCCGGCCGGGCCGGTGATCACCCGCACCTCGGACGACATCGTCGCCTTCGTCTTCTCACTGTCCCGGTCGGCGCCGCACCTGTTCGGCGACCGGCTGGGCGACTTCGAGCGGGACCTGCGCTCGTTGCTCGCCGACGCCGGCGGCGAGTTCGCCGAGCGGGTGCCCGCTACCGAGATGATGACCTGGCGCAAGCCTCAGCAGCTCCGTT
>NZ_JBFAZH010001147.1:0-2447 GCF_040681735.1 Actinoplanes sp. NPDC051633
CCGACCAGCCCGACGAGCGGCGCGTCTTTCATGTCGCCGCTCCGGCCACGGTCGCCGCCACGCCGTGCTTGTCGAACGAGGCCAGCCACTCGTCGATCAGCCGGCGCACCACCTCGTCCTCGGCCAGCGACTGCGGGAACACCGCCCGCAGGGTCAGCAGGTCGGCCTGCCGTGCGCGGATCTCGTCGGCCAGCGGGTCGTCCAGCGGCAGCGGCGATCCGTCGTCGGCCCGCCCGCGCGTGTACCGCATCCAGGCGGCGACCATCATGGCTCCCCAGCGCGGCTCGGCGCCCGCGGCCCGCCGGTCCGCGATGGTGTGCAGCAGGCGTTGCGGCAGCTTCTGCGAGCCGTCCCTCGCGATCTGCACGGTCCGGTGCTCGATGGCCGGGTTGGCGAAGCGGTCGAGCACCTGCCGGCCGTATGCGCCTGCGGTGATCCCGTCCGGCGGGATGAGACTGGGCGCCACGTCCGCGACGAGGAACCGGCTCATCACCTCGCGCAGGCCGGGCATCTGGAGGGCGGCCGACACGGTCGGACAGCCGGCCAGCGCGCCCAGGTAGGCGATCCCGGAGTGCGTGCCGTTGAGCGCGCGCAACTTCAGGCGCTCCCAGGCGCTGGTGTCGTCGGTGAACGAGGCGCCGGCCAGGTCCCACGCCGGCCGCCCGCCTGGGAAGTCGTCCTCGATGACCCAGTTCGAGTACGGCTCGGCGTGCACCGCCGCCCGATCGGTGCAGCCGAGCGCGCGCTCCGCCACCGCCAGCACCGCCGGGGTGGTGGCCGGCACGATCCGGTCCGCCATGGTGCCGGGGAATGTGACCTGCTCGTTGATCCAGTCCAGCAGACCGGGCCGATCGTGGTGCATCACGGCCTGGCGGACGAGGTCGCGGGTGCGGCGGCCGTTGGACGGCACGGTGTCACAGCTCACCACGGCGATCGGCCCGGCGTCGGCCCTGCGCCGCGCGGCAAGCCCGCGGACCAGCAGCCCGGGCACGGTCCGCGGTGGCCGGTCGGTCTCCAGGTCGGCGGCAAGGTCGCCGGCCGCGAGCAGCCGACCGTCCACCGGGTCGAGGTGGTAGCCCTTCTCGGTGATGGTGAGCGTGACCACGCGGACCGCCGGGTCGGCGAGCCGGGCGACCACCGCGTCCGGATCGGCGGCCGCGCGGTGCACCTCGGAGAAGGCGCCGATGACCCGCGTCTCGTTTCCGCGCGCGGAAACCGACGTCACGCTGTAGAGCCGGTCCTGTGCCTGGAGGGCGGTCACCACGTCGGCGGACCGGGGGGCGACCGCGGCGATACCCCAGTCGCCGCCGGCCACGGCCATCGCGTCCTCGGTGTAGACCGCCTGATGAGCGCGGTGGAAGGCACCGAGCCCGAAGTGGACGATGCCGGTGCGGGGGGAGTCGCCGGTCCGGCTCAGGAGCGCCATGCCGGGCCGTCCGGGAAGGAGAACCGCGCGATCGAGGACGGGTGCATGGTGGCGCTGTAGCCGGGCTGCTCGGGCAGGAGGTAGCGGCCGTCGCGCGTGCGTACCGGATCGGCGAAGTGCTCGTGCAGGTGGTCGACGTACTCCACCATGCGGCCCTCCAGCGAGGTGCTGACCCGCAGGAAGTCGAACGCGAAGAGGTGCTGGACCAGCTCGCACAGCCCGACGCCGCCGGAGTGCGGGCACACCGGCACGCCGAACTTGGCCGCCAGCAACAGCTCCGCGAGTACCTCGGGGACGCCGCCGACCCGGCAGGCGTCGACCTGCATCACCCCGATCGCCTCGGCCTGCAACAGCTGCTTGAAGATCACCCGGTTCGCCGCCATCTCGCCGGTCGCGACCCGGATCGGCGCCACCGCCCGCTGCACCCGGGCGTGCCCGAGCACGTCGTCGGGATGCGTCGGCTCCTCGATCCAGTACGGGTCGACGACCGCCAGCCGAGCCATGTTCGCGATCGCCTCGTCGACGTCCCACACCTGGTTCGCGTCCATCATCAGCAGCGCGTCCGGTCCGATCTCGTCCCGGATCAGATGAGCACGCCGCACATCGTCCTCGATCGCGCCGCCCACCTTCATCTTCATCGCCCGCCACCCGTCCGCGTAGGCCGCGCGGGCCAGCGCGCGCACCTTCTCGTCCGGATACCCGAGCCAGCCCACGCTCGTGGTGTACGACGGCAGGCCACCGGACCGCAGTTGCGCCAGCCGCTCCGGCTGCCCCGCCACGCCCTTGTCCAGGATCGCGGCCGCCTCCCCGGGGCTGAGCGCGTCGGCGATGTGCCGGAAATCGATGCAGGCCACCAGATCCGCGGTCGGCATCTCGGCCAGCAACCGCCACAGCGGCACCCCGGCCTCCTTGGCGCGCAGATCCCACACCGCGTTCACCAGCGCGGCGGTGGCCAGGTGGATGACGCCCTTCTCGGGGCCCAGCCAGCGCAGCTGCGGATCCGCGGTCAGCGACCGCGAGA
>NZ_JBFAZH010001148.1:0-2442 GCF_040681735.1 Actinoplanes sp. NPDC051633
GGCGCCGATGCCCCGGGAGGTGATCCCCTTCACGCCTGCAGGTTGTCGGGCAGGGGCACCGGCACCGAGCGGACCGCGTCGTTCAGCACCTCCGCCGCGGTGACGCCGCGCAGCTGCGCGTCCGGGGTGAGCAGCACGCGGTGCGCGAAGACCGGCTCGACCAGCGTCTTGAAGTCCTCCGGCAGCACGTAGCCCCGGGCGTTGATCAGGGCGTACGCGCTGGCTGCCCGGGTCAGCGCGATCACGCCGCGGGGGCTGACGCCGACCCGGACCTGCGGATGGTTGCGGGTGGCGGCGGCCAGCCGGACCGCGTACGCGTACAGCGGGTCGGCGATGTGCACATGCTGCGCCATCCGCACCATCTCGCCGACCGTGACCGTGTCGGTGACCGGCTCGAGCGCGTCCGGCGAGCGCAGCGCGGCCCCGCGCAGCACCTCGATCTCGAAGTCCTCGTCCGGATATCCCACCGACAGCTTCACCAGGAACCGGTCCAGCTGCGCCTCCGGCAGGCGGTACGTGCCGTCCATCTCGACCGGGTTCTGCGTGGCCACCACCAGGAACGGCTGCGGCACCGGGTGCGGCACGCCGTCCACGGTGACCCGCCGCTCCTCCATCACCTCCAGCAGCGCGGACTGCGTCTTGGGCGAGGCGCGGTTGATCTCGTCGGCGATCACGATGTTGGCGAACACCGGACCCGGGTGGAACTCGAAGCCGCGGCTGGCCTGGTTGAAGATCGTCACGCCGGAGACGTCGGAGGGCAGCAGGTCGGGGGTGAACTGGATGCGCCGCCACTGCCCGCGGACGCTGGCCGCGATCGCCCGGGCCAGCGTGGTCTTGCCGACCCCGGGCACGTCCTCGAGCAGCACGTGACCCTGTGCGAAGAACGCGGTCAGCGCCAGCCGGACGACCTCGGGCTTGCCCAGCACGACGGCGCCGATCCGGTCGGCGAGCTGCGCCGCGACCTGGGCGAAGCCCTGGACGTGCCCGGGTGGCAGAGGTTCAGGTTGCACGGGTGTCGCCCTCAGCAGTTGGGGAGGTCGTTCGGGTTGTCGTTGTTGTCCAGGTTGAGCCAGGCCCACGGGATGTAGTTCTTGCCGCTGTACTCCACCTGGATCCAGATGGTGCTCTGCTTGTTGTCGTTGTAGATCCACGCGTCGATCGACGTCCCCGACTTCTTGCAGTAGGCCTTCAGCTTCGTGCCGGGTCTGGCCCAGCCGACCTGCTTGTCATTGTCCTGCCGGGTGACGCTGAAGATCTCGTTGCCGTTGCGGCCGTCGACGTCGGCGTTGCAGTACGTGCGCTGGTCGCCGTCGGGGCCGTTGTTGCAGGTCGCGACGCCGTAGAGGTCCTTGGTCTCCAGGACTCTGGTCTTGCTCGCGGCGCCGGCGGCGTTGCGCGCGGTCACCGTGAACGTGTAGCTCGAGCTCGGCTTGAGATTGTCCAACGTGAGGCTGGAGCAGGAGCCGGTCTTGGATCCGCCACCGGCGTTGGCGCTCAGCGTGCACGAGGCCGTGCCGCCGCCGGCGTCCACGCTGTAGGTCACCGTCGCCTTGTCGAAGGTCGTCGACCCGCCGGTGATGGTGACCACCGGCATCGCCACGGTCCGGGCGGTGGCCGTGCCCGGCTCGCTCTCGCCGGCCTCGTTGACCGCGCGCACCTCCACCGGCACGCTCTCGCCGTCGCCGAACCCGCCGATCGTCACCGACGTGCCGTCGGACACGTCCTGCTGCTTGTCGCCGGCCCGCACCGCATACCGGGTGATCGCCCGGCCGTTGTCCGCCGGCGCCGTCCAGGTCACCCGGATGGTGCCCTTGTCGCTGCCGACGGTGGCCGCGTCCACGTTCTCCGGCCGCAGCGGCTTCGCGAACGGCACCACGCTGTTGCTCACCGGCGACGCCTTCGACCCGGCGCCCCGCTCGTTGATCGCGACCACGGTGAACGCGTACTGCTTGCCGTACTCCAGCTCGCCGTCCTTGATGGTCAGATCGGTGCCCTCGGCCTCGCCGACCGGCGCCGTGCCGCCCTCCGCGATCGCGCTGACCGCGTACCGCTCGATCTCCAGCCCCTGACCGTTGGCCGCCGGCCAGCTCACCGTGACCGAGCCGTCCGGCCTGGCCACCGCCTGCGGCAGGCCCGGCGGATCCGGCACCTCGGAGGTCGGACGGACCGCGTTGCTGGTCCTGGACGGACCGTCGCCCTTCTTGTTGACCGCGTGCACCTCGAACCGGTACGTCTCACCGTTGGTCAGCCCGGTCACGTTCACCGACCGCTGATCGGCGCCCACCTGCATCGTCCGGCCCGCGCCGACCACCACGTACCGGGTGATCGCCGCGCCGTTGGGGTTGGCCGCCTGCCAGGACACCCGGGCCTCAGCGTTGCCCGCCGCGGCGCGCACGTTGCGGGGCGCACCGGGCTTGCTGACTGGAGGTTTCTTCGGCTTCG
>NZ_JBFAZH010001149.1:0-2442 GCF_040681735.1 Actinoplanes sp. NPDC051633
ACCGGCTTGCCGGCCAGCCGCAGCGCATCGGTGAACTCCAGCCACGCACCCGAGATCCGCTCGTCCGGCGTGCCCTGCGACAGCCGCCGCCGGCGCAACGAACGCCGCATCGACACCAACACGAGCCCGGCGGCGGCCAGCAGCAGCAACGCCGAGCCGGAGGCTCCCGAGGCCACCACCACGGTGGACGGCCCGCCCGGTCCGTCGGCCGCGGCAAGCGGCGGAGCGGTCGATGCCGTCGGCTCGTCCGACGGCGGCGGGGCCTCCGACGGCGGCGGCGGCGGGGTGGTCGGCTTGGGCGTGAAGTCCTCCTCGACCGGCGTCGGGTCCTTGCTCTTGGGCATCGGGTCGAAGGCCACCCACCCGAGGTCGTCGAACAGCACCTCCGGCCACGCCAGCGCGTTGCCCGCCGTGACCGGCCCGCCGCCGGGCTTCACGTCGAAGCCCACCACCACCCGGCTCGGCAGCCCGGTCAGCCGGGCCAGCAGCGCATACGACGCGGCGAACTGCTCCGAGGTCCCCACCTGCCCGCCCTGGTTGCGGGGCCCGAGCAGGAAGAACTGCAGATTGGGGTACGCGTGCCCGCTCGGCGCGTCCGGCACCCGGCGGTAGTGCTCGGCCAGGAACTCCTCGATCGCGGTGGCCCGGTCGAACGCCGCGCCGTTGCCGTCGGCCAGCTGGTCGGCCAGGCGCTGGATCTGCTCCGGCACGTCCGCGCCGACCGCCAGGTAGCGCGCCACCGGGTCACCGGCGGGGGAGTCGGCGTCGGGCAGCAGGTTCAGGTCGGGGGTGGCGCGCTGCGAGGTCAGCGAGTAGTGGACACCGGGACGCAGCGGCGCCGGGCTGATCATCGTGCCGGTCGCCGGGTCGAAGGCCACCCGCGCGCCGTCGACGGAGCTCGGCGTCGGCACCGCGGGCAGCAGCCGGCCGGTCAGCCCGTCGACCGTGATGTCCTGCCGCACCTCGTCGACCGTGGCGTCCGGCGGCGCCGGCTGCGGTGGCAGCACCCGCCCGGCGTTGCGATAGGTCGCGCCGACCCGCCAGGTCACGCCGTCGTAGTCGGACAGCACCGCCAGGCGCAGACGGGTGCGCTCGGACGTGGACAGCCGCACGTCGAGCAGCTTCTCCTTGGGCGTCAGCGCCCAGCCGGAGATCCGGTTCAGCGGGCTCTCGTCCAGGCTGTCCACCTGCGGCGGCGTGACGTACTTGCGCGGGTCGACCGGTGTCCTGGAGACGAACCCGCCCGCCCACGGTCCGACCAGGGCGATGAGGGCGACCACCACCGTCAGCCCGGCGGCGGCGCCCGCGAGCGCTCGCCCGCGCACCAGCCGGCGCGCCGAATCGGGCAGCTCTGCTGTGTTCGTACCCGTCAAGGGTTTTGCCAGCGCGACCACGACGATGGCCGCGAATGCCACCGTGGTCGACACCGCGGCGCCGGCGTTGGGGCCGACCACGTAGAGCGCGCCCGCGTAGAGGGCGGCGGCGGGCGCGCACCCGAGCAGGACGCGGCCGGCGCGGACGGCGATCTCGGCGCCGGCCAGACCGGCGAGCCAGGCGGCGATGACGGGTACGACCACGGTGTCCGGCGTGGCCTCGACCGGGATCATCGCGGTGAGCAGCCGCGGAATGCCGTTGATCAGCGCGTCGCGGACGATCGTGGCCAGCGGATCGGTCAGCGCGGCCCGGTCGGCGGCGATCGTGAGGGCGGCCAGCGTGTAGCCGGCCAGCAGCGTGACCGACAGCGGCGCGACGGCCCAGGACGGCATCCGGCGCGCGGCCACCCCGGCGCCGACCGAGCCGACCGCCGCGCCCGCCACCAGCCAGGTGAGCAGGTCGCCGGCGTAGATCCGGCCCAGCGCCACACCGGCCAGCGCGATCAGCCCGGCCAGCGCGATCGGCACCAGCGCCGCCCGCAGCCACCTCACCATCCGCGGACCCCGTCCCAGGCCGCCGCGAACTGGTGCCCGTCGTCCGCCTCGATCACGATCATGCCGTCACCGGCGGTGACCGGCGCGCCGTCGCGGTCGCCGAACAGGCCCGCGATCACCACCGGGTACGGACCGCGCAGCGCACCGACCGCGCCCAGGTCGTCGAGGGCGCCCGGGCCGGTGAGGAAGACCAGCGTGTCGCCGAGGCGCTGCGTGCGCAGGTGCCTGATCCGCGCGGTCAGGTCACCGTCGGTGAGGACCACCTCGGTGAGCACGTCGAGGTACGGGCCGGTGCGCGCCGCCGACACCAGGTGCAGGCTGACCGGCAGGTCCTCGCGGACCGCGGCGGCGATGATCGACGCGGCCGCCTCGCACGCCGACTCGAACGTCTCGGGGTCGGGGTGCGCAGCGGCCCGGTCGTCGAGCAGCACCACGATGGTCGGCTCACTGGTGTCGAGCTGCTCGCGGACCATCAGCTCGCCGACCTTGGCCGAGCTGCGCCAGTGCACCCGTC
>NZ_JBFAZH010001150.1:0-2434 GCF_040681735.1 Actinoplanes sp. NPDC051633
CGACCATCTGCCGGTAGACGATGTCGGACAGTCGCCGTTTCAGGCAGCGCATGGCTTCCATCGAGGTTTTGCCAGCGGCGAGCTTGCGCCGGTAGTAGGCGCGGCCTTCGGTGTCGCGGCGAAGGTGAACGACGGCCATGATATGTAGGACGCGGTTGATGCGCCGATTGCCGGCGCGGGACAGTCGGTGCCGGTTCTGGTCGCCGGACGAGGCGTCGAGCGGAGCGGTCCCGTTCCAGGATGCGAAGTGTGCTCGGCTGGCGAACCGGCTGATGTCACCGATGTCGCCCAGCAAGCGGGCGCCGCCGGACGGGCCGATGCCGGTGAGGTCTTGCAGGGTGCTGCCGGTGCTGTCGACCAGATCGGTGAGTTCGGCGTTGGCGACCTTGATCTTCTTGTCGATGACGGTGAGCTCGTGGATGAGTTCGGAGGCCAGCCACCGTCGGGTCTTGCCGACGAGGTCACGCGGGCGCACGGTGTTGAGCAGCGCGCGGGCTTGCTGCGCGGACAGGAACTTCTTGGCACCTCCGGGCACGAGTTCGAGCAGTAGGTGGTGCAGTCGGCTCACGGTTTCGGTGCGGGCGCGGCCGAGTTGGTCACGGCGGTCGACCAGCAGCCGCAACGCCACAGTGGTGTCGTCCACGACGACCTGCCGCAGGCCGTCGGTGCGCAGGGCGACCACGGCGACGCTGCGAGCGTCGACCGGGTCGGTCTTGCGGCCCTGACCGGTGGCGAAGACCCGGGCCCGGGCCGACAGCTTCGCCGGGACGTCCAACACGGTCTCGCCGTCGGCGACCAGGCGCTGGGCGACGTGCCGGCCGATGCCGTTGCAGCCCTCGACCGCCCACACCCGGTCGTTGTGTTTACGGCCGGCGGCCAGCATGGCTTTGTAGCCGTCGCGGTCGGTGCCGAAGCGGCCTCGCCCGACGGCTTGCTCTGGCTCGTTGATGATCTCGATGGTGGCGGAGCGCTTGTGCGGATCTACACCGATGACGACCCGGGCCATGCCGTTTCCTTCTGCGATCCCGACAGGACTGTCGGCGAGGAGGGCACCGCTACTTTGAGCTGGGCAGACCCCTCTCGAGCCTCTCCGCGCCGCGGTGACCGGCAGGGTGCATGCCAAATCTGAGCCACACCAAAGGCGCGTTGGGCAGCCGAATTGAGAGCGACTCCGCCGGTCACCTCGACCATGCCTGGCCGGGCGCGGTCGTGCCACCAGTCAACAAGTAGCCGAGTTGAGTGCGCCTCGGCAGGAGTCGGCAACGTAATTCCCGCACTCCTCGCACGAGTGGACCCGGCGCCACTCACTCTGGACGTGCCGGTGAGATGCTCATGAATCCCAGGGTTCCCCTCGGGACTGTTCGTGCCAACGGGGGACGGGCTCGCACGAAGGATCGGCATGCCGGGATTTATGACCGTACGCAACCGTTCGATGCTTCTCTGGTGCGCTGTGCTGGTGGCTCTTCTGGCCGGATGTCAGCCCGGCCCCTCCCACCGCGACGCCGCGGGCAAGGTGGACACCGCATCGGCGCCGGCAACCACCGGTTGGGTCGCCACGCGGGTGAATATCGGCGGGCACAAACTCAACCTCAACTGCAAGGGCACCGGATCACCCACGATCGTGTTCGAGAACGGACTCGGCGGCAACCTGGGAACGTGGTTTCAGACCGGCATCGCTTATGCGTTTCCGTCCGTCCGGACCTGCGCCTACGACCGGGTGAACACCGGCACGAGCGACCGGGTCGCGACCCGGCACACCGGCAAGGACGGCGTCCGAGACCTGCACACCTTGCTCGACGTCGCCGCCGCGCCGGCGCCCTACCTCCTGGTCGGGCACTCGTTCGGCGGGCTGCTCGCGGCCATGTACGCCGGCACCTATCCCACCGAGGTGAGCGGCCTCGTGCTGATCGATCCATCCCTGCCGACCCAAGCCGAGCTATACGATCTGATCCCCGAACGGGAAAGGGCCACGGCCAGGGCTGGGGACGAGCAGAATCCCGAGAACGTGGACTTCTCCGACACACTGGAGCAGGCGAAGGCACTCGTGCCGAAAATTCCGGCCATCCCCGTGCTCGTCCTCGCCGCGACCAACCTGGGCGACCTGCCGCCGAGCTGGCCGGCAGCTGACATCCTGGCGGCAAGAAAGAAGGCCCTGCAGGAGTTCAGCATGGCACTACCACGGGGCGAGCTGCGCTACGTCGACTCGGGGCACTCCATACAGACGGAGCAGCCCAAGCTAGTCATCAGCGAAATACAGCGAGTGCTCGACAACGCGCGCTGATTCGTAACCGCCACCAGCAACCTCCACCGCGACACGATGCGTCCGAAGTCCGCCCATTCTGCGGCCGCACACGGCGCACTGATTTGCCGCGATCCCTGCCAAGTTCTCTTGCGGCCCTGCGGGCCGGATCCGGTCACGTCCGGGTGGTGTGGT
>NZ_JBFAZH010001151.1:0-2434 GCF_040681735.1 Actinoplanes sp. NPDC051633
GGTGGGCCGCGGTTCCGTGCAGATCGACGCCGTGAGCTAACCGCCACAAAGCAAAGCGGGCCCCGTCCTCAACGTCGAGGACGGGGCCCGCTTTCCTGTGCTGTCACCGGTAGTCGGGGTCCACACCGGCCACCGGGCGGCCGTCGGAGAACTTGCGATCGGTCGACGCCTCGTCGTCGATCGGCTCCTCGTGCAGGCGCTTGCGGTCGTCGCCCGGGCCGGCCGCGCTCGGCGCCCGGTCGTCGCCCGGCTTGGTGGCGGGCTTGATGGGCTTGGTGCTCGGAGTGTCATCCGGCGTCGTGCCCGGCGTCGTGCCCGGCGGGACGTCGGTGCCGCCCGGCGGCAGGCCGCTCACGTCCGAGGCGTCGGCCGGGTCGTCGGCGTCGGCGGGCAGGGTGTGGGCCGGCTCGTCCGGCAGCAGGCCGCCGAGCAGCGGCAGGTCGCTGCCGAGCAGCCCGGACTCGGTGCCCCCGGCGCGTCCGACCGGCAGGCCGCCGCCGACCGGCAGGCCATCGCCACCGTTGGGCAGCAGGCCACCCACCACCGGAAGACCGCCCAGCGCGGGCAGACCGCCACCGCCGGCGACCGGGAGACCGCCGCCCGCGACCGGCAGGCCGCCGCCGGCGACCGGGAGACCGCCGCCACCCAGGACCGGCAGGCCGCCGGTCGCCGCGGGCCGCCGGGCCGTCTGCGCGGCGCCCGCCTGGCGTGCGCTGCCCAGGCCGGTGCGCGGCTTGCCCTTCTCCGCCGGCAGCACCGAATCGGTCGGAACGGTGTTGGTGCCCGGCTTCACGGACACGATCGGCGAGTCGTCCAGCGGGCTCGCCACCCGGACACCGCCGTCCGGGTTGAGCACCCCACCGGCCGGATCCATCACCCCGCCGAGCAGCCCGCCCTGGCCGGCGGCCGGCGTCTGGTCCTCGGCCTGCGCCGGGCTGCCGAGCAGGAGGAGACCCCCGGCCGCCGCCGCGGCGATCAGGTACCTACGCATGCGATTCCTCCACAGTTCTCGATCCGGACGAACGGCTCGGAAGTGGCAACGACGATCAGGGGGACCTGGTTCCGGTGCTCCGCTGATTACGATCAGGACATGAGCGCCGATCAACCGTCCACCGTGCGGCGTCGCGCGTTCATGACCCGGCTCCAGCAGCGGCTCACCAACGGCGTCGACGACCAGCGCCCGCACTTCGTGATCTGCGGCGGGGACGCGTTGGCGTACACGCTGGCCGACGAGCTGTCGAACGCCGGCCACCGGATCCGGATCACGCTGGTGGTGCCGTCGGAGTCGAAGGCCGACGTGCCCGACGTGGGGAAGCTGCGCGGGGTGCGGGTGGTGCGCGCGGAGCGCCTGGACGAGCAGGCGTTCCGGGCCGCCGGGCTGGCCGGTGCGGCCGCGCTGGCGCTGGTGATGCCGGACGACGTCACCAACCTGCACGCGGCGCTGTGCGCCCAGGCCGTCGAGCGCGACCTGCGCCTGGTGATCAGGATGTTCAACACCGGTCTGGGGTACGGCGTGAAGCGGCTCTTCGAGGACTGCGCCGTGCTCAGTGACGCGGCCATGGCGGCGCCCGCGTTCGTCGCCGCCGCGCTGGGCGAGCCCGCTCCGACGCACTTCCGCCACGCCGGGCGCACGATGTACGTGGCCCGTCGTGAGGACGTACCTGACAAGCTCGTGGTCTGTCCGTTGACCGTCGCGGACGGCAAAGGGGACGTGGAGGTGCTGCCGAACGGCCCGCTGCCCGACCCGGGCCGGCCGCACGATCTGGTGCTGGCCGAGGCGTCGGGCCGACCGGCCGGCCAGACGGTGGCGGCCCGCAAGCTGGCGCGTTCGTCGCACCGCCCGCGGCCGTTCCGCTCCACCGCCCGGGCGATCCGGGCCGCGCTCAACCGCAAGCTCGGCATGGCGGTGCTGATCACGCTGGTGATCTGCGCCGTCGCCGGCGCCGTGCTGGCCCACGCCGACGAGGAGGTCGGCGGCTTCTGGGCCTCGATCTACACGACGCTGATGACCGCGGTCGGATCGTCCGATGCGGACACACACCGCAGCGGCCTCGCCCAGGCCGCGCAGCTGGTGCTGACCATCTCCGGCCTGGCTCTGCTGCCGCTGATCACGGCGGCGGTCGTCGAGGGCATGGTGAACGCCCGGCTGGCGCTCTCCAGCGGGCAGATGCGCGGAACGCACGAGGACCACATCGTGCTGGTCGGCCTGGGCAGTGTCGGCACCCGGGTGCTGCGGCAGCTGGTCGATCTGGGCCTGGACGTGGTCGCGATCGACCGCAACCCCAACGCGCGCGGCGCCAAGGTGACCGAGCAGCTCGGCGTGCCGTTCATCGTCGGCGACGCGGCGCTGGAGGAGACGTTGCAGGCTGCGTCGATCGAGACCGCGAAGGCGCTGGTGGTCGTCTCCACCGACGATGTGACCAACCTGCAGGCG
>NZ_JBFAZH010001152.1:0-2431 GCF_040681735.1 Actinoplanes sp. NPDC051633
ACCGGTCGGTGCGCGGCGCGCTGGCAGGTCTTCGGACTCGTGGGCGTCTACTTCTGCCTACTGACCGTCGCTTCCCGGGCTCACGCCCAGTGCTCGATGACGGCGGTCGTTCCCACTCACCGCTGCGGGGCAGTCCCGGATTCCCACCGGGTTCCCTCTTGCCTCGACCGCCGGGAAGCGACGGCCGAACCAGCTGCGAGAGACACCATATATGGGTACGCGACCGAAACCACAACACAAGATGCTGTGTCGGCGTGTCGCCGGACGCATCGGGTGGATCGCGGGCGCCGGCTCAAGAGCGAAGGTTACGGCGCAGCCCGGCCGCCAGCAGCGCGGTAGCGCGAGTGCTGATCCTGGGCTGGGAACTGATCGAGAAGGCCGTGCACATCACGTAGATGGTCGATGCGCGGCCTTACCATCGGAGGATCCCTGACCTGAAGGAGATCCGGCGATGCCGAGCCGCGTCAATCGAGAGACCGTCGACCTGTCGTCCTATCCCGACCTGGTGGTGGTCTATCTGGGTATGCGCGTCAACCGGCTCTACGGCCTGCGCACCCTGATGGCCCGCGGCCCGCGGATCGGCCGGTCGGACGACAAGCCGGAAGGGCTGCTCGCGCACGAGCCGCTCCTCTGGTCGTTGTTCCCCATGCACCTCGGCATCCGCCAGTATTGGCGGGACCTACCCACGCTGCTGGCCTGGGCCCGCTCCGAGCCGCACCGCCTGTGGTGGCGCGACTTCCTGCGCGACAGCGGCGGCACCGGCTTCTGGCACGAGACCTACCTGCTGCGCGGCGGCATGGAGGCGGTCTACGACGACATCCCGCAGCGCCGCGGCTTCGCATCCTTCGCTCCGGTGCACCCGGCCCGTGGCGCGATGTTCGGCTCGGCCGCACGGGTCGGCCGCCCGGAGGACGACATCGCCCCGGTCGTCACCGAGGACGACCTCTACACCCCCGGGACCGGGCAATAAGTTCTGTCTCTTCTTGCCGTTGGACGGACCTCGTTGAGCGGCGGTCAGTGGCTTCGATCAGGACCTCGATCAGGCGGATCAGGTCGAGGGTGCCGGGGAGGTCGCCGGCCCGGCGGACGACGGTGAGTATCGGCGCGGCCAGGTCCAGCGTCACGCCGTCCCGGCTCAGCACGTGGTACAGGCACAGCATTGCCGCGCGGGCGTTGCCGTCGTCGAAAGGGTGCACGAACAGCACGTCCAGGTAGATCCTGGCGGCCCTCGACGGCAGCGGCACCGCCGGGTCGGCCGCCTCGGCCAGGCACGCCTCGAACCTCGGCCGGGTGTCGCGCTCCAGCCCGTACCGCTCGCGTCCGCCCTTCGCGTAGGCGACGCCGGTGCGGAAGCCGGCCACCGGCACCCGCAGCACCTGCGCCTGCCAGCGCGCCAGCACTGCGAAGGTGAGCTCGGGGGCTTCGGCGGCCGAGCGCAGCACGGCCGGGGAAGCGAAGTCCAGGAAACCGTCGCGGTGGCCGCCGACCGGGCCGGTGAGCGGCCGGGACGCCGTCGCCCACGGCACCTCGCCGCGGACCCGCCACCACTGCGCCAGGTGGTCAGTCGTCATGCCGCAGGACCGTGTCGGCCAGGCGGCCGGCGATCTCGCCGATGACCTGGTCGCCCGGTTCGGCCCAGCTGGAGAAGACGCCGCCGGTCGCTGATCCGATCAGGTCCGCGTGCCGGTCCTCGGGGATCCCCGCGGCGGACAGGAACCAGCCGAGCACCTGGCGGCAGTGGATGTACCAGCCGCTTTCCGCGCCGGTCCGCTCGACCACCACGGTGACCAGGTGTGCCACGGCGCGCTCCCAGACGTCGCGCACCTCGTCGTCGGTGGCATCGGGCGCGATCGGCAGGAACCGGCCGAACCGTCCGCTCAGCTCCTCGACCCAGGCCCGGAGGCCAGTATCTCTTCCGTCCTGACCAGGCGGAACATATGTTCGTGCTGTGACGCCCGAGTTCCGGCTCGATGAAGCGGTCGCCGACGTCTACGGCGACCTGCGGCTGGCGCCCGTGCTGCGCCGGCTGCTGCGGCACACCGCGCGGCTGACCGGGTCGGCCGCGGGGAGCGTCTCCCTGATCGACGCGGCCGCCGGGCGCTACATGAAGGCCGCCGAGCACGGCCTGTTCTGCCGCCTCGGCGACACCTTCCCGCTCGACGAGGGCGCAACCGGCCGGGCGTACGGCAGCCGCCGCCCGGTGGTCATCCCCGAGTACGGCCAGCTGCGCGCCGGGCACCTCGCCGGCACCGATCCGGCGCGGCGCGGGCCCGCCGCCGCGGTGCCGATCTGGTGGCGCGGCGAGGTGATCGCGGTCAGTGTGACCTTCGCGCCGCGAGCCGGCTCGTTCTCCACGCGCGACGTGGACGACCTCGAAGTGCTGACCCAGACGGCGGCCGCGGCGATCGTGCGCACCCGGGGCGCCGGCACC
>NZ_JBFAZH010001153.1:0-2430 GCF_040681735.1 Actinoplanes sp. NPDC051633
CAGCGAAGAAGTCCGCGCGCGCGACCTGGGCGGACAGGTCCGAGCCCATGATCGGCGCCAGAAGGTACGCGACCCCGAGCAGCACCGCCCACCCGGCCGTCACCCACTCCAGCCGCCGCCCCGCCCACACCCGGACGACCCTACCGGTGGTCGCAGCGCGTCACGGTAGGGTGGCCGCCATGCCCCGCCCCGTCGTGATCCGGTACGCGGGGCTGATCGGAAGTCTGCTGCTCACGGTGGCGGCGGCGCGGGACGGCGCGACGTGGCCCTGGCACCCCTCGATGACCGCCCGCACGATCCTGGCCGGCGACAACGGCGTGCTGAGCCCGGTGTGCTGGCTGGCCGGCACGCTGCTGCTGATCGGCGCGTGGGTGCTCGGCCGCAAGGTGGTGCCGTCGGCCCGGTGGGCGTACGTGACGGCCGCGCTGTGGGCGGCGCCGCTGCTCGTGACGCTGCCGCTGGGCAGTTACGACGTCTACTCGTACGCGTGTCAGGGCTGGGCCCTGGCGAACGGCCACGACGCGTATGCGGCCGGCGCGTTGGAGCTCGGCTGTCCCTGGGTGGATGCGGTCTCGCCGACCTGGCTGGACGCGCCGGCGCCCTACGGCCCGGTGTTCCTGATCCTCGCGGCGCTCGCCGCGAAGACCGGCTCGATCCTGGGCGCGCTGATCGTGCTGCGGCTGATCGCGGTGCTCGGCGTGGTGCTGATCGCGGTGTCGCTGCCCGCCCTGGCCCGCCGCCGCGACGTGCCGCTGGAGCGCGCCGCCTGGCTCGCGCTGGCCTGCCCGCTGGTCCCGATCCACCTGATCTCCGGCGCGCACAACGACGCCGTGATGGTCGGCCTGCTGGTGGCCGGGCTGGCGGCCCGCAAGGCCTGGGTCGCCGGCGTCCTGCTCGGCCTCGCGGTCGGGGTCAAGGCGACGGCGATCGTGGTGCTGCCGTTCGCGTTCCTGCTATTCCCCGGCGTCGCCTTCCTGGGCGCGGCGGTGGGGGCGGTGGGCCTCGCCTCGCTGGTCGGCCTCGGATGGATCACCAACCTGGCCGGCAGCGGCGCGTCGGTGCAGTGGACCTCGCCGTCCACCGCGGTCGGCATGACGCTGGACCTCTTCGGCCTCGACGCGGTCCCGATCACCCGGATCCTGGGCATCGCCGGCCTGGTCGTGGTGCTGGCCGTGCTGTGGTGGCGCTCCCGCAGGGGAGATCCGCTACTCGGCGCGGGGCTGGCGCTGGCGGCCACGGTGGCGCTCGCGCCGGTCTTCCACCCCTGGTATCTGACCTGGCCGCTGGCCGTGCTCGCGGCCACGCTGCGGCGGGACACCCTGTGGCTGGTCGTGCCGTGCGCGGTCGCCTCGGCGTTGTGCCTGCCCGACGGGTACAACCTGGCGCTGGCCACGAAGGCGCAGGGTGCGGTGGCGATGACCGTACTCGTCGCGGTCGTCGTGGTCGTCCTGGTCCGGAAGCGGCCGAGGGTCGCCGCATGACCAGGCGGATCGCGATCGTCGCGGGCCTGGTCGCCGTCACGGTGGTCATCGTGTGGCTGGCCGAGACGCGCAACACGTTCTTCGACAGCCGCGTCTACACCGGAGCGGTCCGCTACTGGTTCCGCGACGGGGGCATGGTCTACGACTGGCTGCGGCCCGGCACGCCCTACGGCTTCACGTACCCGCCGTTCGCCGGCCTGATGATGGCCCCGATGGCGTGGCTGCCGTTCCCGCTGGTGCTGACCATCGCGACGGTCGCGTCGGTGGTGACCACCGGCCTGATCGTGTGGTGGCTGATCGCGCCGATGGTCCGCCGGCACTCCTGGACGCCATGGTTCGCCGTCGCGATCGGGCTGTGCCTGGCGGTGTCGTTCGAGCCGGTCCGCGAGACGATCACCTTCGGCCAGGTCAACACGCTGCTGCTCGCCCTGGTGGCGGCCGACCTGCTCTTCGGGCTCAGCGCCGGCGGCAGGTGGGCCGGCGTGGGCATCGGCCTGGCCACGGCCATCAAGCTCACCCCGGGCGTGTTCATCCTCTACCTGCTGGTCACCCGCCGCTGGCGGGCGGCGTTCACGGCGATGGGTACGGCCACCGCGGCCACCCTGCTGGCCGCGGCGCTCTACCCGGACGCGTCCCGGGAGTTCTGGACGGCGGCCCTGTGGGACACCGACCGCGTGGGCGTGCTGTCCTACCTGTCCAACCAGTCGCTGCGCGGCTTCGTGGCCCGTCTCCCGGTCGAGCCGATCGCGACGTACCTCTGGATCGCGCTCGTCCTGGTCGTCCTGGCGCTGTGGGCGTGGCGGGTGCGGCGGGCGCCGGACGACGTGGTGCTGGGCCTGGCGCTGACCGGCGTGGTGGGCACGCTGATCAGCCCGGTCATGCCAACAAAAATACAAAAGGGGCATGGGGATATTCCCCATCAAGCCGGTATATTCAGAACGAAGTGGCT
>NZ_JBFAZH010001154.1:0-2430 GCF_040681735.1 Actinoplanes sp. NPDC051633
TAATTAAAATTCCTTTCTTGATCTACCGCCGCCGGCCCGGCTCATGGTGACCGAACGCGACGCGCCGGCGGCGTCCGCCTCGCCCATCAGCCCGGCCGCGTACGCGATCTCGAAGAACAGCGCCGCGGACGGCTCGTCGACGACGGTCGCCCGGGCCAGCCGCTTCAGGTCACGCACGCCCAGCCCACCGGTACGCAACACCGGCGCGGGCTCGCCACCCAGCTCCTCCAGCAGCGCCTCGGTGACGCGCACCGCCTCCAGCACCTGCCCGGCCCCGGCCGAGTCCGCCGCCTTCACGTCCCGGACCGGCCCCTCGGGCACCGGCGGATGCGGCCGCAGCACGCCCAGCGGGCCGGTGTCGCGGCGCAGCAGCATGCCGACCTCGCGGGGCAGCTCGACCAGCTCGCCGTCGGGCAGCGGCGCCCGCCCGTTCTCGGCGACCCGCACCAGCACGTGGTGCTCGACGAGCCAGCGCACGGGCTCGGCCATGTAGGCGGGGTTGATGGCCTCGCCGTTCAGCCGCCCCACGGGTGGACCCGCGGCGAGCCGCTCGAGCACAGCACGGGAGGCGGGCGTGGCCTCCATCACCGTACGCCGCAGCTTCGCCTTGTCCGCGCACAGCGCGGCCGCCTCCGCGTCCAGGAAGTCGGCCGGACGGCCCAGGCCCGCCGGATAGGGCGACGTGACCTCGTCGACCGCCCCGACCACCTGCATCGCGTCCTCCGGCCCGTGCAGCAGGAACCGGGCGCGGAGCCGGTCGATCGCGGCCCGGACGTCGCCGGCGGGCGCCGCGTCGGCCAGCTCGATGATGGCGTCCACCGAGGTCAGGGCCGTTTCAGGGGCGCGGGTCAGGCGGGCGGCGTCGAGGATCGTGAGGGTGAACTCGTCCAGCGCGTCCAGGCAGCGGGCCACCGAGCCACGCGACTGGGCCCGCACGGCCAGCGCGGACACGTCGGCGGGCACCGGCACGACCAGGTCGGGGCGCAGCTGGATGAGCGCGCCCAGGGCCTCGTCGGGCAGGGCACGCAGTTGATCGGCGAAAGTCGTGGCCATCCTTTCTAACGCTAGCCGCCATGGGACGATGGTGACGGGTCCGGGGCGTGGCCGGGCCACGCAGAGAGGGGCAGTCAGTGGCGGACGAGGGAAAGATGCCGGGCACCGATGTGCCGGTGGGCCCGGCCTCCCGGGCCCGGGAGCCCAAGGAAGGACACCTGGCGGTCTCCGAGATCGCGCTCGACCGGCCGGCGGCGCCGTCGCCGTTCGGCGACGACCAGACGTTCCCGCTGCCGGTCGAGGAGCTGACGTACACGCCGACCACCACGCCGTGACGCCTGCGATCGGGTTCGACCTGGACATGACCCTGATCGACTCCCGGCCCGGGATCGCGGCGGCCTTTCGTGCGCTGACCGCCCAGACCGGTGTGTACGTGGACGCGGACCTCGCGGTCTCCCGGCTGGGCCCGCCGCTGCGCACCGAGCTGAGCCAGTGGTTCCCCGCCGACCAGGTCGAGCAGACGGTCACCGCGTACCGGGCGCTCTATCCGGCATATGCCGTCGAACCGACCCTGCCGATGCCCGGCGCGGCCGAGGCCCTGACCGAGGTCCGCGCTCTCGGCCTGCGCGTGGTCGTGGTCACCTCGAAGATCGGCCATCTGGCCGCGCTGCACCTGGAACACCTCGGCCTGGTCGCCGACGAGCTGGCCGGCGACCTGTTCGCCGAGGGCAAGGCGGCCGCGCTGACCGAGCACGGCGTGCGCTGGTACGTGGGCGACCACATCGGCGACATGGTGGCCGCGCAGACCGCCGGAGTGCCCGGGATCGGCGTCGCCACCGGCCCGTGCAGTGCCGCTGAACTGCGCGACGCGGGCGCCTCTCACGTCCTGCCGGATCTCCGCGCTCTGCCCGCCCTGCTGCGCCGGATAACGGGTGGGAACGGCTCCGACACGTTGGATAGCCTGGAGACCTAGTTCATTTCAATGAGTTGAGGTCAGCGGTGCCCACGGGTCGAGTGAAGTGGTACGACGCGGCGAAGGGATTCGGCTTCGTCACCAGCGACGAGGGCGGGGACGTGTTCCTGCCCAAGGGCGCGTTGCCGTCCGGCGTGGCGGAGTTGCGGACCGGCCAGCGGGTCGAGTTCGGCGTGGTGGACAGCCGCAAGGGCGCTCAGGCGCTCGGGCTCAAGGTGCTGGACGCCCCGCCGTCGGTGGCCGAGCTGCGACGCCGGCCGGCCGACGAGCTGCACGGCATGGTGGAAGACATGATCAAGGTGCTCGAGGCGAGGGTGCAGCCCGACCTGCGCCGGGGCCGTTATCCCGATAAGAAGGCCGCGCAGAAGGTCGCGCAGCTCGTGCACGCGGTCGCCCGCGAACTCGAGATCTAAGCGAGCTTCGGCGCGCTCGGAACGATTCCCGCCGCCGCCGCACGCCCGAGC
>NZ_JBFAZH010001155.1:0-2429 GCF_040681735.1 Actinoplanes sp. NPDC051633
CGGGCGGCCGCCGCGGTCAGGAACCGGCGGCGGAACTCGTCGGACTCGAAGGCGCCGTGCCAGTGGGTGCCGCTCACCGAACCCGCGACAGCGCCTTCGGGCTGCCCGTCGGCGTAGTGCAGGAACGGCTCGGCGGCGTCGTTGGCGGACACGTACCCGTGGTGGATCTCGTAGCCGCGCACGGGCGCGCTCAGCGCGTACCCCTGGGATCGGTTGAGGATCTTGCGCCGCTCGAAGGTGATCTCCGTCGGCAGGAGGCCGAGCCCGGGTACGGTGCCGCGGCCGCTCTCGACGTCGTCGTGGATTGCGCGGCCGAGCATCTGGAAGCCGCCGCACAGGCCCAGCACCGGCTTGCCCTGGGCGGCGTGGCGGTGCACCGCGTCGGCCAGGCCGGTCTCGCCGAGCCAGGCCAGGTCGCTGACGGTCGCCTTCGAGCCGGGCAGCACCACCAGGTCGGCGTCGTCGATCTCGGCGGCCTCGACGGTCAGGCGTACGCGCACGCCCGGCTCCGCCGCCAGCGCCTCGGCATCGGTCGCGTTGGAGATCCGCGGGAGCCGGACCACCGCGACCCGGAGCCACTCGGTGCCGTGCGGTGCGGCGGGCCGGCCCAGCACCTGCCCATAGGCCAGCGAATCCTCACCGTCGAGCCAGATGTCCAAGCTGAACGGCAACACGCCGAGAACCGGCCGGCCCGTGATCCCGGTGATCATGTCGAGCCCCGGCTGCAGGATCGTCTGATCACCGCGGAACTTGTTGATCACAAAGCCGGCGACCAGCGCCTGGTCCTCGGGGCTGAGCAGGGCGACCGTGCCGAACAACGCGGCGAAGACGCCGCCGCGGTCGATGTCGCCGACCACGATGGCGGGCATCCTCGCCTGCCGGGCGAGCCCCATGTTGACGAAGTCGCCGTCGCGCAGGTTGATCTCGGCGGGGCTGCCGGCGCCCTCGCAGATCACCGCGTCGTACTCGTCCCGCAGCCCCGCCAGCGTGGCGTGCGCGACCTCGGCGAGCCTCTTCCGCTTCGTGCGGTAGTCGCCGGCGGTGACCGTGTCGATCGCCTCACCGAGCAGGACGACCTGGCTTTCCCGGTCACTGCCCGGCTTGAGCAGGACCGGGTTGAAGCGGACCTCCGGCGCGAGGCCGCAGGCGGCGGCCTGCATGGCCTGGGCGCGGCCGATCTCACCGCCGCGGCCGTCCGGGCCGGCCACGACGACGGAGTTGTTGGACATGTTCTGGGCCTTGAAGGGCGCGACCTTGACGCCGCGGCGGTGCAGCCAGCGGCAGATCCCGGCGGTGAGCACACTCTTGCCGGCGTCCGAGGTGGTCCCGGCCACCAATAGCGCCCCACCCACTGCGCGCCTCCTGTTCCATGCCCGACCGGTCGACGCTAGCCGTTCCCGTGCGGGGCGATTACCCCGGTCTTGACCTGTGCGCGTCGGCGGCCGACGCGTTCCGTCAGCTCGGCGCGGCCCCACGCGAGCCCGACCGCCAGCAACGCCGCTGCCGCACCCACCGCCCCCGAGATCCGCGCGGCCCGGCGGGCGTCGCCTGCGCTCGGGCGGGGGCCGTCGCCCAGCAGCGGGCGCACCTCGGACCGCCCGAAGTACACGTTGCGGCCGCCCAGTCGCACCCCCAGCGCGCCGGCCATCGCGGCCTCGCACTGGCCGGCGTTGGGCGAAGGGTGATCGTTACGGTCGCGGCGCCAGACTCGGTAGGTCTCGCGGTGGGTCCCTCCCCCAGCCACCGCCAAGCCGATCGTCAGCAGGCCCGTCAGCCGCGACGGCGCCAGATTCAGCGCATCGTCGAGCCGCGCCGCGGCCGTGCCGAAACGCTCGTATCGCGCCGACCGATGCCCGACCATCGCGTCCAGCGTGTTCGCCGCGCGATAGCCCAGCAGCCCCGGCAACCCAGCCACGCCACCCCACAGCAGCGGTGCCACCACCGCGTCGGACGTGTTCTCGGCGACCGACTCCACCGTCGCCCTCGCCAGCTCCTGCTCATCCAGCGCCGAAGGATCCCGCCCGCACAGGTGGCCGAGCCGGCCACGCGCCGCCGCCATGTCACCGCGGTCGAGATGCCCGGCCATGGTTCGAGCCTCCCGGCGAAGCGTCCGGCCGCCGAGCACCGTCCACGTCGCCGCCGCGGTCACCGCCGCCCGGGCCACGGGCCACCGCCGGGTGACGGCCGCGAGAGCGACCCCGGCCAGCACGGGCGTTCCGACGGCCGCGAGCGTGTAGACGAGTCCGGCACGGCGGTTGGGCGCGTAGAGCCGTCGCTCCAGCGCGCCGGCCGCCCGGCCGAAGCCGGCCACCGGATGGAACCTCCGGGGATCCCCGAGGGCCATGTCGAGCACATATCCGGCGGCGAGGCCGGCCGCGTCCGCAGCGATCACGAGCGCAAGTCTGCCCGGCGGCCGGCCTCTCGCGAAG
>NZ_JBFAZH010001156.1:0-2428 GCF_040681735.1 Actinoplanes sp. NPDC051633
TGCGTCAGCGGGTGGCGCTCGCCCGCTCGCTGGCGCAGGACTCCGAGATCCTGCTGATGGACGAGCCGTTCGGCGCCCTCGACGCGATGACCCGCGACCTTTTGCACGACGAGGTGGAGCGGATCTGGCGGGAGCAGTCGCTGACCGTCCTGTTCGTCACGCACAACGTCCGCGAGGCGGTCCGCCTGGGCGACCGCGTGATCCTGCTGAGCAGCCGGCCCGGCCGGGTGATCGAGGACTTCGCCGTCACCTCGCCGCGGCCCCGGCGGATCGACTCCCCCGAGGTGTCGGCGCAGGCCGCCGAGATCACCGACAAGCTCCGCGCCGAGGTGGCCCGCCATGCCCACTGATCTCGACACCAGGCAGCGGGACACCGCCGCCGGCCTGGACGCCCTCGAACTCGGGGTCGAGCCCCGCCGCTCCGACCTCGGCCGCCGGATCTGGCGCTCGGCCTGGCCCAAGCTGCTCGCCGTCGCCCTGGTGATCCTGATCTGGGAGCTGGTCGTGCTCTCGGGCTGGAAGGAGACCTACGTCCTGCCCGGCCCGGCCACCGTCTTCAGCGAGCTGGGCGGCCTGATCACCACCGCCGACTTCTGGGCCGGCGTGCGGCTCACCATGACCCGGGCGATCACCGGTTTCTCGCTCGCGGTGCTGATCGGCACCGTCGTCGGCGCCGCGGTGGCCACCTTCGCGCCGCTGCGCGCGGCGATCGGGTCGCTGATCACGGGCCTGCAGACGATGCCGTCGATCATGTGGTTCCCGCTGGCCATCCTGCTCTTCCAGCTCGGCGAGAAGGCGATCCTCTTCGTCGTCGTGATCGGCGCCGCGCCCTCGGTCGCGAACGGCCTGATCAGCGGCATCGACTACGTGCCCCGGACGTGGCTGCGGGTGGGCCGGGTGCTCGGCATGACCGGCCTGAAGAAGTACCGCTACCTGATCCTGCCCGCGTCGCTGCCGTCGTTCGTCTCCGGCCTGAAGCAGGGCTGGGCGTTCTCCTGGCGCAGCCTGATGGCCGGCGAGCTGCTGGTGATCGTGCCGGGCGCGATCTCGATCGGCGTGCGCATGCAGAACGCCCGCGACCTGTTCGAATCCAGCCTGGTGATCAGCTACATCATCGTGGTGCTGATCATCGGCATCCTGATCGACGTGCTGTTCAACACCGCCGACAACGCCCTGCGCCGCCGCTGGGGCCTGACCGGCGATTAGTCGTCGTCGTCGCCACCGTCGTCATCGTCGTCGCCCTGGTCGCCGCCGGGGCAGCCGGTGAGGGTGGCGAGCGTGGCGGCGGCGCCGACGGCCAGCAGTGCCCGTCCGAAGAACGCCCGGCGATCCAGCCCGCTCGGCGTACCGGTTGCGTCCTCGGTGGTTCGCGTAGCGTCATCCATCGACGCATTGTCGCAGCGCCACGGGCCACAAGCCAGCAAAAACCCATACGGGTACGAGCACACCGAAGTCCCGTGCCACACCGCGAGCCAGTCGCGACTCACCCTCACTGCCCCACCGCCGGGCGGGCCCGCCCCCAAGAACTGGTAGCCCAGAAGGCCATCCGCGATGCGGATAGCCTCCTGGGCTACCACTTTCGCTTGGCGCGCCGGGCCGCGACCCGAAGTGGTAGCCCACGCACGCATTCCGCCCCCGGAAAGGGCGGTGGGCTACCACTTTTCGCTTGCGCGCCGCTCCGCTGCCCGATGGGGTCGGTCCACCGGGTTTCCGGGGCTACGGTGGGGACGCGTGGGTCTTGATCAGGTCGTGCTGCTGGTGCTCGGCGGGGCCGGGTCGGGGCTGACCGGGTCGATGGCCGGGCTGGCCTCGCTGATCAGCTATCCCACACTCCTGGCCGTGGGGCTGTCGCCGATCGCCGCCAACGTGACCAACACGGTGGCGCTGTTCGCCAACACCGCCGGCGCCGCGGCCGGCTCTCGGCGCGAGTTGCGGGGGCAGGGCGGCCGGGTGCTGCGGCTCGGCGCGGTCGCCACGATCGGCGGGGCGGCCGGCGCGGTGCTGCTGCTGAGCACGCCGCCGTCGGCCTTCGAGCGGATCGTGCCGTGGCTGATCGCGCTGGCCGCCGTCGCCCTGCTGTTCCGGGACCCGCTGCGGGCCCGGCTGACCCGTGCCGCCGGGCTGCCGCTGACCCCGCTGATCTTCCTGATCGCGATCTACTCCGGGTACTTCGGGGCCGCTGCGGGCGTACTGATGCTCACGGTCCTGTCCTTGAGCGCGAGCGAGCCGCTCGCGGTGAGCAACGCGGTCAAGAACGTGGTCAGCGGCATCTCGAACCTCACCGCCGCGGTCATCTACGCGTTCGTCGCTCCGGTGCACTGGCCCGCGGCGCTCCTGCTGGGCGCCGGCTGCCTGCTCGGCGCCTGGATCGGGCCCGCGATCGTGCGGCGACTGCCGGAGAAACCCCTGCGTGCCGGCATCGCTCTGG
>NZ_JBFAZH010001157.1:0-2425 GCF_040681735.1 Actinoplanes sp. NPDC051633
AAACCATGTTTTATAAAGTTTTAAATACCCTTCATCAGTCGGCTTAAATTCTAAGTAAATCAATTAAAAACGCATTAGGTAATCATATTTACAATCAATTTATTAACTCAAAATCGATTGAATGGGATTACTATAGAACTCAAGTATCCGAATGGGAAAGAGAACAGTATATTAAGCAATACTAAGCGCTAAACAATTTCAGGGGAAACCTAATAGGGGTAAGGAGTTAAGGCATTTTGCCTTAGCTTCTTTTTTTACAGCTATATTTTGTTAATCATTTTATAATGAGTAAAGTATTTGGTCGAATGCATTAAAATGTAATCTTAATGTACTTTTTATCGACAAAACTTAAATAAATCAACAAGCCATCAATGATTCAATTTAGTGAAATGTACTGAAGAAATCTTGTGATGAGGCAAACAAAGCACTTAAACTTTATAATTTGTCTATGAAAGTATCTAGAGAAAAGCTATTAAAGCAGCAATTAGATTTGATAGTCAAAGACTCCGCTTTAGACATTCATGATGAAATAGAAAATAAGTTGGTTGATAGAGAAGTTGAAAGACAAGCACATATACTTGGTGAACATGTGAAAATTGATGACACTGAAGTAAAAGCGGTTGTTAACAGTAACTTTAAAGGTGTGAACTGGTCTACAAGATTATGTCAAGATATGGCTGTAGTTCAAAAAGAAGTAGAAAAAACAACGAGTAATGTATTACTTAGAGGGAGACATCCTAATGAGTACGTAGCTAAGTTTAAAAAGCAAACAAATACCACAACATATAATGCAAGTAGATTGTTAGTTACTGAATCAGCATGTGTGCAGGCTGAATCACAGAAGTTAACTTATCTTAAAGATTTAGGTGAAGATGGCGAATATAAATACGTGGCCAAAATCGACAAGAAAACATCTAAAATATGTCACTCTTTAAATGGCAAAGTATTTAAAGTTAAAGATATGATGCCTGGAGTTAATGCTCCACCTATGCACCCTTGGTGTAGAAGTACTACAGTAACACATGTGGGCAATTGGCGAGATAGATTCTTTACTGAGCGTAAAGGTAAGTATCAGACAGAGAATAAAGAATCATAAAAAGAAAAAAATACAAGAAAAAGCAAAAAAGAAATTCCTGATGTGATACGTAGTGGTAAAATAAAATTAGATATAAATCCTGAAAAACAAAATAGACATTCCTTAAATCATAGTTTATATTTGAAAAATAAAAATTTTGCATTAAAAAATAATGAAAGATTACCAAGTTATACTACGTTATCTATCAATGAATTAAATAGATTAGTACAACAGTACTCAACTTCTGGTAAAATCTTAATAAATAAAAACGGTTTTAACCATAAAAAAGTAATAAATTTTGAGAGGATTATAGGAAAAGCATTTATAGATGGAAAATATATTGAGACTACATTTGGTAAAGTGCATTATTCAAAAACAGACTCTCATATAATACCTTTTATAAGTAAGGAGAAATAAAATGTTAATTAAAGATGCTTATCGTAAAAATGTTATTGTCACACTTAAAAATAATGAAAAGTTTAAAGGTTTTGTGTTTGATTATGAAAACCCATTAGAAAGTGATACTGGAAACTATTCCCTGGATTTAGAGACAGATTTAGGAATATATTCAATTGATGAATCGGAAATAAAAAGTATAAAATTAATATCTTAGTAGCATCCTTTCTGCATAGATAAATAGAAAGTGGTGCTATTTTTATAAGCTTTTTTAACCTTCTACGGAAGGTTATTTTTTATGTCCAAAACGTGCTGATGACGTTATAAAAGCAAGTATGGAATACGCAGTCGACAGACTATAAACGGAGGTATATCTCATGGAGAACAATCAAAGTAATATTACTGAAGAAACGAAACACAATGATAATTTAGAAACAACTTATGAACAAACGCAACAAAAAGAGAAAACATTCTCTCAAGAAGAAGTATCTCAAATGATTAAGGATCGTTTAGCTAGAAAAAAAAGAAATCTGAATAACGTATGAAAGATGCAATTCAAGAAGCTGAAAAACTAGCCAAGATGAATAAAGACCAAAAGAATCAATATGAGTTGGAAAAGCTGTTAAAAGAAAATGAAGAACTAAAAGCAGAAAAAGCTTTATCTCAAATGAAGAATGAGACTCGTTCAATGCTTAATGAGTCAGGTTTAGAAAACTTCGATGATCAAATTGTTAATATATTAGTAAATACTGATGCTGAAAAAACAAGGAAAAATGTTGAATCATTTACTAACTTACTTAATCAAATGGTAAAATCAAATGTTGAAAAAGCATTAAGACAAGACTCACCAGTATGCACTCAATCAAATAAAATGACAAAAGATGAAGAATCAGATTATCTTGTTTCAGGGAGAAAATGTCTATAAACAAATGTACTAAATTCTCAATTTTTAAC
>NZ_JBFAZH010001158.1:0-2423 GCF_040681735.1 Actinoplanes sp. NPDC051633
CCGGGCGAAGATCGAGCGGGCGGCAGGCCCTTTCCGCTGACCGCGTGGTGCCGATCCGCACGGTGACCGCCGGCAAGGCCGGAACGGTCACCGCGAGGATCGTCGAGACCCAGCATGTGTCGGGGCCGGCCGGGCCGGCCGTCGATCAGCCGGCTCGATAGGCGAGCCAGATCAGCGTCATCCTGATGCTCTGGCCGAGGGAGAAGCGGTCGAGGCACGGGTCGTCGCCGTAGCTCATGAAGTTGTGCACGGGGTCGCGACCGGGAGCCGGGCACGTGTCGTCGGACTCGTTGCACTCAAAGATGTTGTCGCCGTCGTTCTGGTACGGCGTGTCGATCACCGAGTCACCGGGAGCCATGCAGCCGTTCTCGAAGGTGTGGTAGAGCCCGAACCAGTGGCCGACCTCGTGGGTCAGCGTGTCGCCCTCGTTGTACGGCGCCGCCGAGCCGCCGGGCAGGCTGTCGTTGAGGATCACGACGCCGTCCTGGATCAGCGTCGCCTCGTTCGGGAAGTACGCGTACCCGAGGAGGCCGTCGGAGAGCCCCGTGATGTAGATGTTGAGGTCGTCGTAGCCGCCCCTGTGCAGCGCCGCCTTGGCTTCCTGGTCGTCCGCGGGGTCGACGTCCGGGTCGGACCAGTCGTACCAGTCGTCGTTGGCGGTGTAGTCGACGGACTTCGTCGCGAACCTGAAGATCGTCGGAGCGTCCTGCCTCGCGGTCTTTCCACTGAAGGCGGCGTTGAGCACGGCGATCTGGGCCGCGATCTGTTGCCGCGACACCCCTCCCGTGCCGTCGGCCCGGGTGATGACGTGCACCCGCACGTCGATCGTGACCTTGCGCTTCGGCAGCTTCGACGCCCAGCCGAGACCCTTCGACCGCAGCTTGGCGGTCATCTGCTTCTCCGCCCGTGCCGCCTCGCTCCGGGTCAGGTCGTTGGGGTCCGACCCACCCGGGCGGCCGGAACGGACGCGGTCGTTCGACACCGTGGTGCACTCCGCGACCGATTGCGCCGCGTGCCCCGCCGGAGCCGCGGCCACCGAACTCGCCGGGGTCGCGATCAACGTCGCCCCCAGCAGGCCGATCGCGGCCATGCTGACTCGGATCCGTTGCATGTGGTCCTCCTCGTGGGGCGTCGTGCGAACGTGGCCGATCCGGCCCGCCGGCACGGACACGCGGCCGGCGGTCACCCCGAACGTATTGACCGGCGTCGTCCGCCGATACCGTCCGAGTGGCCCGGGGTCTCCTGCCCGAAGGCACCATCGACGGGTGGCCACCCGGCCCACTCAACGCGATCGATCCCTAGCGGAACCCGTGTATCGCGGGCGTATCGAAAAACGCATACACCACCGCCAACCGCCGTCGGCTTCACTGTGGGCATGACCGACAGCTCGTCCCCGTCCGCGCCGCCCCGCCGTCCGCGCGGATTCGTGCTCATCGGCCTGGCGATCATCGCCGTGGCGAGCGTCGCTTTCCTCCTGCGGCGGATGCTTCTGATGTCCGCTCCGAGTTGTCTGGCCGGCCGGTGGCACGGCTGTTACGACACCGAGAACGGTGTGCTGTTCATGATGATGGCCGGGCTGCCGTTGGCCGCTCTGGTGGTGTGGGCCCTGGCGCGTGTCCGGCGGGCCGCCGGCGTATCGGCGTGGCGGCTGTCGCTGGCAGAGGTGGGCATGGTCTACGGAACGGTGCCGTTCGTCTGGATGACCCTGATGCCGGGTCCCGGGGCCGGCGTCGTCCCCGGCCGGGTGAGTCTGGTCCCGCTGTGGGACCTGCTCGTGATGGGGCCACTCGGGATCGCCGGTAACCTGCTGGTCTTCGCGGCGCTGGGGTTTTTCGCCCCGATGCGGTTCGCGGCGCTGGCGTCCGTGCCGCGGATCCTGGCGCTCGGGGCTTGCTGCTCGGTGCTGGTGGAGACTGCACAGTACGTCCTGCAGCTGGACCGGGTGTCCTCCGTGGATGACGTGCTGATCAACGCCGCCGGCGCCGTGCTCGCCGGGCTGGCGTCGCGCCCCTGGTGGCGCACCGCGGCGGACGCGCCGTCGGACCGGCCTCGCGCTCTGGTGGCGCCGGGAGGCTGAGTGCCCGCGTGCTCAGGGCGACGAGGTCACCCGGGGATCGGGACGAGCTCGCGGACCTGGCGCAGCATCTCGCCGACCGAGCCGGCCGGATCGGTGACGGGGAACTGGACGGCGCGCACCGTCGCGGCCCGGTCGATCAGCAGCGTGATCCGTTTGAGCCGGTCGGTGCCGGCCGCGCGGAAGGTGGGCAGCAGCAGCGCCGCGGCCAGCCGTCCGTCGGCGTCGGAGAGCAGCGGGAACGGCAGTTCGGCGTACGCGGCGAAGGCGGCCAACTGGTCCGGACGCTGCGTGCTGACACCGTGGATCCGGGCCGCCGATTTCGCCGCCGCGGGGGCGCGGATCCACG
>NZ_JBFAZH010001159.1:0-2421 GCF_040681735.1 Actinoplanes sp. NPDC051633
CTCGTACTGGTGCTCGTCGACGTCCTGATACTCGTCCACGAAGATCCACTGCCAGCGCCGCCGGTACTTCTCGACCAGCGCCGGCTCGTCGCGCAGCAGCTGCACCGGCATCGTGATCAGGTCGTCCAGGTCCACCAGATCCTGCTGCCGCAGCAGCTTCCGGTACGCCATGTCGTCGTCGCCGGCCTGCGCACGTGCCACATCGCGATCGGTGTCGTCGGCGATCCGCCACTTGGCCGGCAGCCCGGCGAGCTTCGCGTTCTCCTGCAGGATGGTCAGCCCGAGCGAGTGGAACGTGCCGACGGTGATGTCCTCACCCCGGTCGCCGAGCAGCGCGTCGAGGCGCTCCCGCAGCTCCTCGGCCGCCCGCCGGGTGAAGGTGATGGCCAGGCAGCGCTCGGGAAAGACGCCCAGCTCGGCGCAGAGGTAGGCGATGCGGTGAGTGAGCGTACGGGTCTTGCCCGTGCCGGGACCGGCGACGATCAGCAGCGGCCCGCCCGGCGCCGAGGCGGCCACCCGCTGCATCGCGTCCAGCCGGTCCAGCAGGCCGGTCCCGACCTCCTCCATGCCGGCCAGCATCGGCTCGAAGGGCTCATGCGGCGAGGGCGGCGGGGCGATGGGTGGGGGCGGCGGCTTTCTCTTGACGTCCTTGACCTTGGGTACGCTCGCCCGCCCGATCGCCGGCTCCGGCCTGCGCTGCTGCGGCAGGTCCGGCATGTCGAACAGCGTCTCGACCTGCGGCGCGCTCGCCCGGTTGCGCAGCTCCCCGGGCTCGAAGAGCGTGATGATGCCGTACTCGCCGTCGTACCCCGCGATCCGGCGCACCTGTCCCCGCCGCAGGCGGGTGATCGCCTCGCGCAGGTCCTCGCCGCCGGCCTGCCCGATCGCGTCGACCGGCACGGTCCGCAGGATGTCCAGCTCCGGGCCGAGCGTGGCGACCAGGTGGTTGAGCTGTGCGTCGACCGTCTTCGACTTCGCACCGACACCGTTGATCTCGCCGAGCACCTGGTGGAGCTGGATCAGGTGCTCGGGCCGGTATGGGCGGGTCTGCGGCTCGTCGCGGTCGGCCAGATCCTCGACGCGGCTCAGCACGCCCACGGTCAGCGGCTTGCCGCACTCGGGGCAGCGGCCGCCGTGCTCCCGCGTGCGGGCGGGCTCCCAGTTGACGCCACAGGCCCGGTGGCCGTCCGCGTGGTACTTGCCCTCTTCGGGGAAGAACTCCAGCGTCCCGGCGAGGCCGCGGCCGCTCTTCACCGCCTCGTAGTCGGGGGCGCCGGTGAACAGGGTCGCCTCGCGAGCCAGAGCGGCCGGCGAGTGGGCGTCCGAATTGGACACCAGGCGGTACCGGTCCAGGCCGGAGACGCGCCAGTTCATCTCCGGGTCGGAGGAGAGGCCGGTCTCCACGGCGGTGATGTGGTCGGCCAGGTCGGCGTAGCAGTCCGCGATCGCGTCGAACCCGGACTTCGAGCCGAGGGCGGAGAACCACGGGGTCCAGATGTGCGCGGGTACGAGATATCCGTCCGGGCTGGACTCCAGCACGATCTCGAGGAGGTCGCGCGAGTCGAGGCCGAGGATCGGGCGGCCGTCGGCGGTGAGGTTGCCGATCCGGCCCAGCGCGGTGTTGAAGCGGGCGGCCGACGCGAAATCGGGCAGGTAGATCAGGTGGTGGACCTTGCGGGTGCGGTCGTCGCGCTTGTAGATCGTGGAGATCTCGACGCTGAGCATGAAGCGCGCCGGTGGCGTCGCCTGCAACGAGCCGGGCAACCGCTTGGTGATCTCGGCTTCCTCGGCACCGCTCAACTTGAACAGTCCGTGCTCGGCCGGCTCCAAGCTGTCGCGCAGATGGTCGAACCACGCGGGATGCGTGAAGTCGCCGGTGCCCAGCAACGCGATGCCCTTGCGGCGAGCCCACCAGGCCAGATTGGGCAGTGTCAGGTCACGGCTGCAGGCGCGGGAGAACCGGGAGTGGATGTGCAGATCCGCGACGTATGTGTCCGCGGCGACCGAGGACCCTGCGCTGTCCGAGGGCACGCGCTGCATCCTGTCATGCCCGCCGAGGGCCCCGCGCGCCGCCACGCGCAAGGCCAGTTATGGATCTTGATGGATTGCCCTACTTCGCGCGCATCTCGATCAGCGTGACCTGCGGCGGCGCACCGACTCGCACGGGCGGTCCCCAGAAGCCGGCGCCGTTGGTGACGTAGACCGGAACGCCATCGACGTCGCCCAATCCGGAGACCACCGGCTGTGCCACTCCGACCAGGTAATTGAAGGGCACCATCTGCCCGCCGTGGGTGTGCCCGGAGACCTGCAGATCGACGCCGTAGCGGGCGGCGTCGTGCGCGACGACGGGCTGGTGCGCCATCAGGACGACCGGCCGGGCGGTGTCGCGGTCGGCCAGGGCCGCCTCGAAGTCCGGGCCGT
>NZ_JBFAZH010001160.1:0-2416 GCF_040681735.1 Actinoplanes sp. NPDC051633
GGACAGCTGCATCGCCAGCAGGACCAGGCGCTGCTGCGCTCCGTCGTGCAGGTTGCGTTCGATGCGGCGGCGTTCGGCGTCGCCCGCGGCGATGATCCGGGCCTTGGAGTCACGCACCTCGTCCTGCAGATCCCGGTGTTCCAGCGCGATCGCGGCCGCCGCCCGGGCCGCGTCGATCAACTCGGGGTCGTCGTCCAGCGAACGGTCGTACAGCAGGGCCGCGGCCGGCCCGTCGGCACGCTCGACCCACGCGACCGAGCGTTCGCCGTCGGCCGGCAGCGCCACGGGGCTTCCGCCGGCGTCCTGGAGGCCACGGTCCGGCGTGCGGTAGGCGATCACCAGGCCAGGGTCGCCCACCGCACGACCCAGGGCGGTCTGCAGTTGTGCCGGTTGAACGTCGTAGATCGTCCGGAAGAGGTCGGCCAGGCCGCCGCGGGCCAGCCGGGAGCGCAGCAGGCCGGCGAGGAAGACCAGCGGCACGACCGCGACCGTGATCGCCACCATCCAGTCGACAGTCTCGGCGGCCAGGCCGAAGCGGTACTCACGCAGGTAGTCGCGGACCAGCACGGGCAGCCACAACAGCAGACAGAAGGCGCCGGCCACGCTGGGCCACAGCGCGCGGCGCCCGGGCGGGGACGCCGCCCGCAGCCGAGCGACGACAACGCCCGCCGTCGCGACCATGACCACGACCATGATCATCCGCTGAGCGGTCTCCATGACGGTGGTGAGCCGCGGGTTCGCGTCGACGAGAAGCAGGTTGCCCTCGACGTCGGAGAAGAGCAGGCGCGCGGGTACCAGCAACGCCACCGCGGCCGCCGCAACGATCAGCCGGTCCAGCCGGGTCCGCAGCCGTCCCCCGGTCAGCGAGGTGAGCACGACGGCGATGAAGAACACCAGCCAGAGGTCCGGCAGCCAGTACGCCACGGTCTGGGCCGCCGGTGAGTCGATCTGGCTGAACAGTGGCGTCACGAAGAACCCGAACCCGGTGGCGGTCAGCAGCGCGCCGGTGCGCGTATCCGGGCGCCGGCGCCAGGCGATCAGGCCGCAGACCACGAACGAGCCGCCGACCAGCCGCATGACCACGTACACCGCCGCGAGCTCCGAGGTCCCACCGGCGAGCAGCGGAAGCACGGCAAGGGTCTCGGCCGCCGCGACCGCGCCCCAGAGCGCGAACCAGATCGCGGTCGGCAGGCGTCGTGCGGCGAACCGGCCGGCCAGTTGCGCGGCGTCGTGGCGGAGCGGCGCGGCCTGCACCATGCCGGTCATCACGTACCTCGCGGAGACATCGCTGGCCACCCACCTCAGCGGACCGACGGAGGTCCACAGCTCACGCTAGCCAGCCGATCGGCTGCCAGGAACCGCCGAACGGACGGGAGTTCCCCGGTGGACCCGTACACCAGAAAACCGGCCCCGCGATCACCAGTCAGCCTCCTTTCCGCGCCATCGGCGCGATGCGAGCGTGATGGGCAAGGCCGAACCGGCCGCCACGTTCATCCAAGGAGAGACCATGACAACCATCCACCCGACCCAGAACCCGACCACGCTGAACGCTCCCCGGACCCCGCGCCGATCCGGCGCCGGCTGGTTCGTGACCGGGACGATCCTGCTGCTGACCGCCCTGGTCCTGCTGATCACCGGTGTGGTCGTGCGGGTCATCGACGAGTCCTGGCGTCGCGACGGATACCTCACGTCGGGCGACATCGCTCTCACCACGCCCACCCGCGCCATCGCCACCGAACGCCTCGACATCGCGGGCATCGCTCCCTTGTGGCCGGACTACGACGGCCTGCTCGGGAAGCTGCGACTAAGGGTCAGCGGGACCGGCGGGGAACCGGTCTTCATCGGTGTCGCGCCGGCCGACAAGGCGGAGGCCTACCTGAACGGCGTCGGCCACGCGACGCTCACCGAGCTGGAGGACCCGGTCACCGCGTACGCGGAGCACGCCGGTGGGGCGCCGCGGGGCAATCCCGCCGACCAGACCTTCTGGACCGCGCAGTCGACCGGGTCGGGCGTCCAGGCCGTCGAGTGGCCGCTGACCGACGGCGAATGGACCGTCGTGGTGATGAACGCGGACGGTTCCACCGGGGTCGACGCCTCCCTCGACGTCGGCATCACGGCGCCGGTCCAGCGATGGGCCGCGCAGGTCCTCCTCGGCATGAGCGCCTTCGTGGGCCTGATCGCCCTCCTGCTGATCTTCGTCGGCTTCCGCCGGCGCCGCTGAGACGACGACGTACCGGAAGGAGACACCGTGGGCACCCGCAAGATGGCCATCCACCCCGGCCGGCACCTCGGCTGGTGGGCCGAAGGAAGATATCGCAACGGCCACCTGTTCATGAAGACCTGGTGGCCCACCGCAGGCCTCGCCCGGGTGGCCGCCCGCCTGGTGGGTGGCGGCAACCCGATCCAGGTGAGGCGC
>NZ_JBFAZH010001161.1:0-2412 GCF_040681735.1 Actinoplanes sp. NPDC051633
GAGACGCGCCCGACGACAGCGGTGACGGGATCGGTAGCGGCGACGGGACCGGCAGCGGCGACGGCCCGGTCATCCCGCCGGTCGAGCTGCCCTCCGGCGAGCCCACGCCTCCGCCCGCCGCCGAGGAGCCGGCCACCGAGGAGCCGGCCCGCGACGCGGCGCAGGAGCCGGCCACCGACGCCGGCGTGCCGGTGCGGGAGGAGGCCGCCGCGCCCGTCCAGGCGGTGCTGGAGGTCCGCGAGCCGTCCAGCCACTCCGTCCGGCTCACCTGGAGCTCCGCGGGCCGCGGCACACGCTACGAGGTCACTGTCGACGGCGTGCCGATCGCCACCACGGTCGCCACCCGGGCCCGGCTGATCGGCCTGCGCCCGGACACGAAATACGTGGTCACCCTCCGCAACGCGAAGGCGAAGTACCTGGCCAAGGGCACCGCCGAGACGCTGCCCGCGGCCCGGCCGGCGCAGAACACCTGGTTCGTCCTGGAGAACGCGCTGACCGGGGGCGCCGCGGACCTCTACGCCGCACGGTCCGCGAGCGGCACGGCGATCACGCTGGCCGGCTCCGACGGTGACGCGCAACAGCAGTGGAAGCTGGTCCCGGCCGGTGGCGGCGCGTTCTCGCTGCGGTCGCGGGCGACCGGCAAGTGCGCCGTCCCGCTGGACGGCAACACGGTGGCCGGGACCCCGCTGGTGCAGGGCGAGTGCGTGGGCGGGGACGCGAACACGTGGATCCTGCGGCTGTCCGGTTACGGCTTCACGCTGCGTTCCACGGACGGCGACCTGGTCGTCGGCGTGGGCGCGCAACGCTTCGGCGCCCACCGCCTCCTGGTCCTGCAGAACCCCGACGGGTCACGGCACCAGAGCTGGACCGCCGTCCCCGGATGATCCCGGTGGCCGGCCGGGAGAAGGGAACCACCGCATGACGAAGATCGACGTCGACGAGGGATTCGATCCGATGCTCGACGAGGAACCGCCACGGTCGTCGCTGCGCCGGCTCGTCCGCTGGGCCGTCATGGTCAGCGTGGCGACGGTGGGCATCATGGCCGTGCTGACCATCCTCATGCCTGAACCGGTGTAGCCGCGTAGGCGTCGATCTCGGCGAGCACCGCCGCACGCCCGGCCGGCGCCTGGAAGGACGCCCGCGCCGCCGCCCGGGCCAGCTCGGCCACCCCGGCCTCGTCCAGGTCGAGCAGCCGCGCGGCGACCGCGTACTCCTGCTCGATCGTGGTCCCGAACATCGGCGGGTCGTCGGAGTTGATCGTCACCGGCACGCCCGCGCCGACCAGCGTGGCGAGGGGATGCTCGTCGAGGCTCGCGACCGCCCGGGTGCGCACGTTGGAGGTCGGGCACACCTCGAGCGGGATGCCGTGCTCGGCCAGGTACGCCATCAACTCGGGATCTTGCGCCGCCGCGATGCCGTGCCCGATCCGCTCGGCGCCCAGCTCCCGCACCGCGTCCCAGATGGTCTCCGGCCCGGTGGTCTCACCGGCGTGCGGGACGCTGTGCAGGCCGGCGGCCCGCGCCCGGTCGAAATACGGCTTGAACTGCGGCCGTGGCACCCCGATCTCAGGCCCGCCCAGGCCGAAGCTGACCAGCCCCTCCGGCCGCTCCGTCAAGGCGATGCGCAGCGTCTCCTCGGCGGCCGGCAGCCCGGCCTCGCCCGGGATGTCGAAGCACCAGCGCAGCTCGAGGCCGAAGTCCCGCGCGGCGCTCACGCGCGCGTCCTCGATCGCCGCGCAGAACGCCGGCGCCGCGATCCCGCGCCGCACGTGTGAGTACGGCGTGACGGTCAGCTCGGCGTACCGCACCTGGCCACGGGCCAGCTCGCGGGCGATCTCGTAGGTCAGCGTCCGCACGTCCTCGTCGTCGCGGATCAGGTCGACGACGCTCAGGTAGATCTCGACGAAGTGGGCGAAGTCGCGGAACGCGAAGAAGTCGGCCAGCGCGGCCGGGTCGGCCGGCACCGGCGTCGAACCCTCGTGCCGGGCGGCCAGCTCGGCCACGATCCGCGGCGACGCGGACCCGACATGGTGGACGTGCAGCTCGGCCTTGGGCAGGCCCGCGATGAACGAGGTCAGATCTCTCACGGCAGAAACCCTACGTCCGGGCCACGACGAAGACGCGGCGGAAGGGGAAGGCCACCCGGCCGTCGCGGATCGGGTACGCGTCGGCCAGCCGGGCCGCCAGCTCGGTGCGGAGGTCGTGCCAGGCCGTGTCGTCGAGGACCGCGCGGACCGGCCGCAACGCGGTGCCCTCCATCCAGCGCAACACCGGGTGCTCGGCGCCGTCGGCGGGCAGCAGATGCAGATAGGTGGTCTCCCACGCGTTCGCGGTCCCGAAGATCTCCGCATACCCCTCGGGATCCTCGACCGGCGCCTCGCGCAGCACCGCCGCGGCCGGGGTGCCGGCCGCG
>NZ_JBFAZH010001162.1:0-2412 GCF_040681735.1 Actinoplanes sp. NPDC051633
GACTCCAGCGGGTCGAACCCGGCGGGTAGGCCGGGTGTGCGCCAGGAGCCGGCCTGCGCCTCCGGCGGCAGCCACTCCGGCCGGAAGATGCCGATGGCCAGGTCGAGATTCTCCAGGTGCGGGCGCAGGTCGTCGGTGACCGGGGTACGCAGATGCTCGGCCCAGAGCTGCACCCGCAGATCACGCACGTCGTCGCCGGTCGTGACCACCGCCGCGGTCAGCTCGGTGTCCACCCCGGCCATCGACCGGCTGAACAGGTTCGCCGATCCGACCGCGGCGAACCGGTCGTCGACGATGACGACCTTGGCGTGCACCGTCAGGTGCTCGACCCGCCAGAGCCCGATGTTGCGGCGCAGCACCTGCGGCAGCGGGTCGATGACCTTGTGCTGCAGGTCGGGGTTCACCGTGGCGTTGATCAGCGGGGCGGACTCCGCCGGGTCACGGGTGCCGGAGCCGACCAAAATCACCTTCACCCCGCGGGCCGCCGCCGCCCGCAGGTACGGATACAGCTCGAAGCGATGGTCGCCGCCGGGGTACTCGCGGAAGTACTGGTCCTCGATGTAGATGTAGCGTCGCGCGGCGCCGAGCGCCTGCACCAGGGTCAGGTAGATCTCGTGGACGCCGTCCGGCGACCCGTCGCTGTAGTGGCGGCGTTCCCAGGGCAGCAGCGAGTCGATGTACCACGGCCCGACGGAGCGCAGGATCTGGCAGGCCGACCCCGGGGCGGGCTGGGCCTTCTGCGGTGGCGGCGTGGCGATCTCGGCCGGCATGCCCGGTGGATTGAGCACCGGCAGGCCTTTCACGGCGGGCCAGAAGTAATGCTTGCGGGGCAGGTTCGCCGCGCCGATCCAGCGCATCTGCATGGCCCGCCAGACGTCGGCGGCGGCCGGTCCGCGGATGATCGCCCCGGCGTCGTGCCAGCCCCAGCGGCCGCCGCGCACCGTCAGCCGCCGATGCGGTGACTCGTCGATCCGGCTGGCCGCGTAATCGATGCCGCCCACGCCGGCGGTCAGCTCGCTGCCGCGCCGCACCAGGGTGACCTTCTGGTGGTTGGAGCCGACGCTGGAGCCGGACCAGTCGAGCAGCACCCGGCCGGCCAGCGGCGGCGGATCCGCCTTCCGGTCGCCGGCGGGGCGCCAGCGTCGCAGCCGGTGCGCCGAGCTGACGTTCTGATGGAACGGCCCGATCGTGGGCCGGACGATGCTGCTGCTCACCACCGCGCCGGCCAGGATCACCCGCACGTCCACGCCGTCGCTCGCCAAGCCGGCCAGCAGCTCGCCCAGCGGCTGGTAACCGGGTTCCCCCGCCTGCCGCCCGGTCAGATCCATGTCCGGCTCGAGCTGGAGGCCGCAGATGAACGCGCCGTCACCCGGACCGAGCGAGATCAGCAGGTCCCGCATCTGCCGCATCCAGACGCGCCCGTCGACGACGAACTCCACCGACGAGTTCTCGCAGTGCGGCGCGACGGCGGGCGACAGGAAGCGGGCAACGAGGTCGTCGAGCGGCGCCATGGTCAAGACCCTACGGCCCGCCCGCCCCAGCCGTCTCCATCGTCCCACCAGCACCCTGTACCCCTTGCGCCCCAACGGTTTCCGGCGTCGGCCGTCCCGGTGCGGTTCCCGTCCGGACGGACCATTACGCGCAGTAACCGGCCCGCGATAGAAATCTCGCCTGTAACCGGAACACTCTCGTGAGGACGACGAATGCGCAGAAAATTGATGAGCGTGGCCGCGGCTGCTTTCGCTGCCGTGACCCTGTTCGCCGTGATGCCGACGACGGCCGCCCAGGCCGCCACCAGCACCGTCGAGTCGGTGATCGGCGCCGGCACCATCAACTCGTTCGGCAGCCCGACGGTTTACCTGGGCGCGATCGGCAACAAGCGCGGCCAGCTCGGCGCCTTCACCGTCACCTACCCCGACGGCACCTACGCGACCGGCACGTCGAACTGCCTCGTGGTCAACGACAAGACCGCCTACCTGACCGGCAAGATCGCTCTCTCCGGTGGCCCGCGCCGCGACGCCAACAGCTGGCAGCGCGGCAACTACATGGTCATCGGCATCAAGGACAACGGCAACGGCACCGACGTGATGGACGAGCTGAACTTCACGCCCGGCACCACGGCCGACCCCGGTTGCGGCCCGAACGCCGCCGCGAACCCGAACCTGTTCCTCGTCAAGGGCAACTACTGGGTGACCGACGCCGCGTGACGTCCACGGCACGCTCCCGGCCCGGAGGGGCCCGGGTTCTCCGCCCTTGCCGAAGGCTCAGCGGCCGGAAGCAGCACAGCCCCGGAGGGGCTCGGGTTCTCCGCCCTTGGCGAAGCCTCAGCGGCCGGCGGCAGCACAGCCCCGGGGGCGTGCCGTCGGCTCAATCGTATGTCTGGACGAGCGTGCTCACGGACCAGGCGGCGCA
>NZ_JBFAZH010001163.1:0-2410 GCF_040681735.1 Actinoplanes sp. NPDC051633
GGTCCACGTATTCGAAGGTCTACACCTATGAGCTCGGCAGCGACGGCAAGTGGTTCGTCAAGTTCCCCGCGATGGCCGCTCGCAACGGATACGGGGGCTGGGTCGTCGGCACGTCCCGGGTGCAGGACACCGGGACCACGCCGGCCGGCACCTACTTCATCAAGCTGACCTTCGGCCTCAAGGCCAACCCGGGCACCCGGGTCGCGTACCGGCAGGTGGACGGCAACGACTACTGGGTCGGCGACAACCGGGACCCGCAGACGTACAACATTCTCCAGCCGTCAGCGTCGGCCCGCCGCACCTGGCGGATCAGCGAGGCCGAGAAGCTCTCGTCCTTCCCGACGCAGTACGAGTACGCCGCGGTCATCGACTTCAACCGCCCGCCGGTGGACACGGTCAAGTGGAACGCGACCCTGGGCCAACACGTCACCACCCACCCGGCGAACGTCCGGCGCGGCTCGGCGATCTTCCTGCACATCAACGGTTCCGGCTCGACGGCCGGCTGTGTCTCGGTCAGCCGCGCCAGCATGATCAACATCCTCAAGTGGCTGAACCCGGCGTCGAAGCCGCGCATCGTGATGGCGCCGCTGTCCGGCCTGGGTCAGGCGTGAGGAAATAGATTCGACGACGTCGCCGTTGTCTCGTACCGTGATCACCATGTTCGCGCCCGGTCTGCAGCTGCTGCGCTGTGTTTTTCAGCACTGTGCAGCGGCTCCCGCGTGCGTTCTCAACGCTGATTCGCGAATCTGACCCGTCCCCAGCGGCAGCAGAACCCGGGGACGGGTGGGCTGCGTATGCGCAGGTTCTGACGCCGACGAGGTGGCAGTCGTCACGGCGTACCGAAGAATGCCTTCTCGTTTCTCGCATCCAGTGAGGACACATCATGGCCAAGAGCCAATTCGTGCGGACCAAGCCGCACCTGAACATCGGCACGATGGGACACGTCGACCACGGCAAGACCACGCTGACCGCCGCCATCACGAAGGTCCTGGCCGACCGCGACCCGGCAACCAACCGGTTCGTGGCGTTCGAGGGCATCGACAAGGCCCCGGAGGAGGCCCAGCGCGGCATCACGATCAACATCGCCCACGTCGAGTACGAGACGGCGACGCGCCACTACGCGCACATCGACATGCCCGGCCACGCCGACTACGTGAAGAACATGATCACCGGCGCGGCTCAGGTCGACGGCGCGATCCTGGTGGTGTCGGCGCAGGACGGTTCGATGCCGCAGACCCGTGAGCACGTGCTGCTCGCCCAGCGGGTCGGGGTGCCGTGGCTGGTCGTCGCGCTGAACAAGAGCGACCTCATGGAGAACGAGCCCGACCTGCTGGACCTGGTCGAGCTCGAGGTTCGTGAGCTGCTGTCGTCGTACGGCTTTCCCGGTGACGACGTGCCGGTCGTGCGGGTCAGCGCCCTGGGCGCGCTCGCCGGTGAGCCGCGGTGGGAGCGGTCCATCGTGGACCTCATCGACGCGGTCGACGAGTACGTGCCGGTGCCCGACCGGGAGCTGGGTGAGCCGTTCCTGATGCCGATCGAGAACGTGCTCACCATCAGCGGCCGCGGCACCGTGGTGACCGGCAAGGTCGAGCGCGGAACGCTCGCGGTCGGCTCGCCGGTGGAGGTCGTCGGTCTCGGCCCGACCTTCGCCTCGGTGGCGACCGGGCTGGAGACCTTCGGCAAGTCGCTGCCGACGGCGCAGGCCGGCGACGACGCCGCGGTGCTGCTCCGTGGTGTCCGGCGCGAGCAGGTGCAGCGCGGCCAGGTGGTCGCGGTGCCCGGCAGCGTCACGCCGCACAGCGCGTTCCGGGCCAACCTGTACGCGCTGACGAAGGAGGAGGGCGGCCGGCACACGCCGTTCGTGTCGGACTACAAGCCGCAGTTCTTCTTCCGCACCACCGACGTGTCCGGCTCGATCCAGCTCGGCGGCGGCATCGACATGATGCTGCCGGGCGACACCGGCGCGGTGACGGTGCACCTCGGCAAGGCGGTGGCGATGGACGTCGGCCTCGGCTTCGCGGTCCGCGAGGGCGGTCGCACGGTCGCGGCCGGCACGGTCACGGAGCTGCTCGACTAGCACCCGAAGTGGTAGCCCAGCCCCCTTTGGGACGGCTGGACGCGTGGCTGGGCTACCACTCCGGGTCTCGGCCGTGCGGTGCAAGCGAAGAGTGGTAGTGCAGAGGGGTATCCGCGGGGCGGATTGCCTCGTGGGCTACCACTGCGGGTCTCGGCCCGGCGTCGCAAGCGAGAAGTGGTAGCGCAGAGGGGTATCCGCGGGGCGGATACCCCTCTTGCCTACCACTGTCGGTCGTGGGCCTGACCCGTTTCGGCGGACATCTGAGATCGGGAGTCGTGAGGCTCCGGGAGGATGTCCAGCATCATGGAGAGCATGGGTAAGAAGCGGCAGCGG
>NZ_JBFAZH010001164.1:0-2410 GCF_040681735.1 Actinoplanes sp. NPDC051633
ACCAAGTCGACCGAAGTCACCGGACACAACTCACCCCGGATCACTGACGACAACCGACGTGTCTACGCCGACCCGGACGGCACCCATACCGAACGGCTCGTCGACGCCTGCTGGCGGCTCGGCAACTACCGCACCGATCCGGAGCCACCCACCAAGTTGATGAGTGAGCGGCGGGCCGGGACTGCCCCGGCCGAGCCGTTCGGGACCCTGCGCACCGTCCCGGACTGCGGTGGCTGCACCCGCTACCGGGTCTGCCCCACCTGCGCCGCCGAGCAAGTCGCCGTCGCCGACGCGGTCCGCGACACCCCGGCCGGGCCACCAGTCAGCCCGTACCTCAAGCTGCGCCGCTGGGCGCACATGCTCGGCTTCGGCGGCCACTTCCTCACCAAATCCCGCCGCTTCTCCATCACCTTCGGCATGCTCCGCAATCAGCGGATCCTGTTCCGCCGCAACGAATCCAGCGGCCCGGATCAGGACGTCGCCGATACCACCGAGCCGACCGTGCTGGTTGTCAACTTCCTCGAATTCGTGGGCGCCGGATGGCAAACGCCGGCCGACGCCATGCTCGCCAACACCTCCGCCGCGATGGCCCGAGAGCACCAGGAAACCGCCCGCGAGTACCTGCACACCCGGGCGGCCTGAACGGCCGTCAACCGTCAAGCCAGCCCTGACGCCGAATCGGAGAGGACACGGATACGCATGGATGCCACTGGTCGCGCACCGGCGGGCTTCTACCGTGCGGCGGAGGTCGCACAGATGCTGCGGTGCTCGGAATGGTGGGTCAAGGAACAGGCTCGCCAACGCCGAATCCCGTTCTGCTGGATCGGCGGCAGCTACCTGTTCACCGACGAGCACATCACCGCGATCGTGCACCTGTTCGAAGTACAGCCAATGGAAGGTTGCGCTTCCCCACCGTCCACTGGACGTACGCGCAGGTCGGGGGCCGCCACCGGTCCGGCAGGTGCCGGGCTGGTCGCCCGCGTCCCACGCCGAGCGCGGGCGGCTCAGGACATGGAAGCGGCCTAGGTCGAAGATCGGAAAGGAGAAGTCATGGGATACGCGGAGAATCGTGGTGGCTACTGGCGAGGTCGGTACAAGACAGCGCCGGGCCGATACGCCACCGTCGTCGACGGCAACGGGGCAACGGTGAAGTTCCGCACCCGTCGTGAGGCGGAGCAGGCGGCGAACGACGCCGAGGCTCGGGTGCGCAACGGCGGTCGTCCGCCCCGGGCAGCGGGCCGGATTGCGTTCGCCGAGTACGTCAACGACTGGTACGCCCGGCAGGACCTCGCGCTCTCGACCATGCAGAACTACCGGCGCACCATCGAGGACCATCTGCTACCGGCGTTCCACGACTTCGCGGTCGCGGCCATCACACCCGCCGACGTAGCGGTCTGGGAGAAGCGGGAGCGGACGCTTGGTTACGCCGAGGCTAGCTTGCGGCTGTGGCGCACGACATTGCATCTCATCCTTGCGGATGCGGTGGACGAGGGCCTTCGGGAATCCAATCCGGCGGCGCGGCGACGGGGACGCGGCAGGAGGGCCGGTCGCTCACAGCATCGAGCACCGGAGAAGACGGTCACGACGGGGCTCGGCGTCCTGCTGCTCGCCGAGCGGGCGGCTCTTCTGTCGGGCCGCGACGACGAATTCTTGGCAGTGGTGACGCTCGGCTTCACCGGCCTGCGCTGGGGCGAGCTCGTCGGCCTGGAGGCGGCCTACGTGCGGCCCGCGTCGGTGCGGGTGGAGTGGCAGCTCTACGAGCTGGACACCGGCGAACTTCACCGCTGCCCGCCGAAGGACGACTCCTACCGGACCGTGCACGTTCCCGGCTGGCTGGGGTCGCTGCTAACGGAACACCTCGGCCGGCGGGCCGTCGCGCCGTGCAAATGCCACGGACACCGGTACGCATTCGGCGGCTACGGAACCGCGAACGGCTCGGCTCGCCGGTCGGGGCCGACGCTGGTCGAAGTCGCCCGCGCCGCTGAGGTGTCGACGGGCACCGTTTCGAACGTGCTCAATCGTCCGCACGTCGTGGAAGAGGCGACGCGGGAGGCGGTGCTGGCAGCGGTCGAACGTATCGGCTACGTCCGGGGAGCACCTACCGGCGCGGCGGCGGCGCACTACCGGCGCAACGGTTTCGCGACGTGGCTGTTCCAGCCCGCCGCCACCGGCCGGTATCCGGCGAAGGCACCCAAGCCGGCCCGCCCTGTCCCGGTGACGGCCGACCCGTGGCCCGGCGTGCCAGTGCGGGGCCGCAACGCGGCGGATCGGGCCGAGGCGTGCTGGCTGCCGATTGCACCTGGCCTGACGCCGCACGGGCTGCGGCACACGTACAAGACGCTCATGGTGGAACTGGGCACGCCGTCAACCGTGATGGACGACCAGATGGGTCACTCTGACGGCTCGGTCC
>NZ_JBFAZH010001165.1:0-2402 GCF_040681735.1 Actinoplanes sp. NPDC051633
GTGATGTCGGCGACCGAGGCCAGCATGCGGTAGGACAGCGGTCGCGGCGTCACCGGCAGCTCCGCCTCGGCGGTGCGGCCCGCCCGGTCGTAGGCGAGGGCGTCGAAGGCCGGGGCGGTGCCGGCGGCGACCTTGGCGCCGAGCGCGTCCCACTCGTCGTACAGCCGGTGGATCTCCTGGTCGAAGGCCACCTTGAAGCTCTGGTTGGGGCGGCGGCGGGCGTACAGCCAGCGCAGCAGCGGGGCCTCCATGATGCGCAGCGCGTCGGCGGGGGTGGGCACGCCGCCTCGCGAGCTGCTCATCTTGGCCATGCCGGTGATGCCGACGAAGGCGTACATCGGGCCGATCGGCCCCTCGGCGCCGAAGACCTCGCGGATGATCTGCGTGCCGACCGTGAACGACGAGCCGGGGGAGTTGTGGTCGACGCCGGAGGGCTCGAAGACCACGCCCTCGTACGCCCAGCGCATCGGCCAGTCGACCTTCCAGACCAGCTTGCCGTGGTTGAACTCGGTCAGCTTGACGGTCTCGCCGTGCCCGTACGCGCAGGTGTAGGTCAGCTCGGTGGTCTCGTCGTCATACGCCGTGACGGTCGTCGAGTCCCGCTCGCAGACCGTGCAGTACGGCTTGTACGGCGAGTACAGCGCGCCGGCGCCGGCATCGTCGTCCCGGTCAGCGGTCTCGGTCGCCTTGGTGCGGTACTGGCCGAGGATGGCGTCGATCTTGGCCCGCGACCGCATCGCCAGCAGGATCTGCTCCCGGTACGCGCCGGAGGTGTACATCTGCGTCTGGCTGATGCTCCGGAAGACCACCCCGAGCTCGGCCAGGGAGTCCGCCATGCCGGCCTTGAAGTGCTCGGCCCAGTTGGGGTGCGCGCTGCCGGCGGGCGCGGGCACCGAGGTCAGCGGCTTGCCGATGTGCTCGGCCCAGCTCTCGTCGACACCGGCCGGCACCTTGCGGAACCGGTCGTAGTCGTCCCACGAGATCAGGTGCACGCACTCGTGGCCGCGGCGGCGGATCTCGTCGGCGACCAGGTGCGGGGTCATCACCTCGCGCAGGTTGCCGAGGTGGATGGGCCCGGAGGGGCTCAGCCCGGAGGCGCAGACGATCGGCTTGCCGGGCGCCCGGCGCTCGGCCTCGGCGATGACCTCGTCCGCGAAGCGGTTGACCCAATCCGACTCGGCACTGGCAGACATGGCGCATATCCTCCCAGCCGCCGCCGCACCGGCTGACGGCACCCTGTCCCCGAATGGCGGAGCTCACCTCCTGCCGGCCCTTGTACGGTTTCGGGAGATCAAGCGTTCTCGGCCGGGACCGGTGACCATGAGCGATGCGTACGCGCTGCCCACCCCGCAGCTGCCGGCCGAGCAGGCGCGCTCGCTGGTCGCCGAGCGGTGGGGGATCGAGGGCGGGGCCACCGTCCTCGGCAGCCAGCAGGACGCCAACTTCCGCATCGACGGGCCCGAGCGGTATGTGCTGAAGGTGTCAAACCCGGCCTTCACCGAGGCCGAGCTGGCCGCCCAGGAGCAGGCCGCCGCGCACCTCGCCGCTCGCGAGCCGGGCCTGCTGATCCCGCGGTCGATGCCCGGCACCGACGGCCGGACGCTACAGCCCGTCACCGTCGGCGGACGGCCCACCTGGATGCGGCTGTTGACCTTCCTGGAGGGCGGGGTGCTCAGCGACAGCCGCTATCTCGCACCCTCGGTCGTCGCGGCGCTGGGCGACCTGATCGGCCGGACCTCCCGGGCGCTGGCCACCTTCGACGGCCGTGTCCCGCCCCGCATCCTGCAATGGGATCTCCGCCACGCCGCCGAGGTGGTGGACCGGCTCGCGCAGTTCGTGGACGAGCCGGAGGCCGTCCGCGACGCCGCCGCGAAGGCCGAGGCCGCCCTCGCGCCGCACCGGGACCGCCTGCCGGTCCAGGTGATCCACGGCGACCTGACCGACGACAACGTGATCGCCGCCCTGGATCCCGCGGGGCGGCGGCGGCCGGCGGGCGTCATCGACTTCGGCGACCTGACCGAGAGCTGGGCGATCGGTGAGCTCGCCGTGACGCTCTCGTCGCTGCTGTTCTACGCCGAGGACGACCTCAGCCTCGTCGTCCCCGCCGTCCGGGCGTTCGAGGCGGTCCGGCCGATCTCCGACGACGAGTTCGCCGCGTTGTGGCCGCTGGTCGTGCTGCGGGCGGCGACGCTCGCGGTGAGCGGCCGGCATCAGGCGCACATCGATCCCGGCAACACCTACGCGACCGAGAACCTTGACCGCGAGTGGCGCATCTTCGAGCGGGCGGTCTCCGTCCCGATCGAGGTGATGACCGCCCTGCTGCGCGGCCCGGCCGCACGGTCGCGAGTCTCCGGGCGGCCCGTCCTGCCGGGCGAGTTCGAGAAGCTGGATCTCTCCACGAC
>NZ_JBFAZH010001166.1:0-2401 GCF_040681735.1 Actinoplanes sp. NPDC051633
TTTTTCGTGGCTGTTTTTTTTGTGTGTTTTTGGCGCTTGTTTGCGGGCGCTTTATTGGTGCCCTCGCCGGCGCGGGCCCGCCGTGCCGCGCGCGGGGGGGGGCCGTCGTTTCGGTGAAGATCGACTCGTGTTCTGGACCGCCAACTTCACCCGCTACTTCATCGCCCGAGCGGTTTCGGTCTTCGGCGACGCGATGTACGCGGTGGCCGCGGCCCTCGCCGTCGGGGAGCTCTACGGCGCGACCGGCGTCGGCGTCGTGCTCGCCGCGTGGATGATCCCGTTCCTCGGCTTCATCCTCTTCGGCGGCGTGTTCGCCGACCGGATCGGCGCACGCCCGCTGATGATCGCCGCCGACACCGTGCGGCTGCTCGCCCAGGGCGTCGCCGCCGTCGCGTTCTTCACCGGCACCCCGGCCCTGGCCCTGCTGATCGCCTGTTCGGCGGTGAGCGGCGCGGCGTCGGCGATGTTCCAGCCCGGTGTCAACGGCCTCGTCCCGCTGGTCACCGACGAGCCGCAGCGGGCCAACGCCACGATCCGGGTCGCGAACGCCATCGCCGAGCTGCTCGGTCCGGCCGCCGCCGGGCTGCTGTTCGGGTTCTTCGGCGCCGGCGTGGTCTACACCGTGGACGCCGCGACGTTCGCCGTCAGCGCCCTCTGCCTCGCCGGTCTGCGGGTCGAGCAGGTGGTCCAGCGCGGCTCGTCGCCGCTGCGGGACCTGGTCGAGGGCTGGCAGGGCTTCCGGGAGCGCACCTGGATCTGGAGCGTGATCCTGATCTGGATCGTCTTCGGGATCTTCCTGTTCGGCCCGCTCATCCCGCTCGGCTCGACCGTGGTGAGCGCGGAGCTGGGCGCCCCCGCGTACGGGTGGATGCAGTCGGCCATGGGCGCCGGCACCATCCTCGGCGGCCTGGCCGCCCTCCGGTTCCGTCCGCAGCGGCCGCTGGCGGCCGGTGGCGTGGCGATGTTCCTCTTCGTGCTGCAGCCGCTGGCGATCGCGCTGCACGCCGGTCTGCCGCTGCTGCTCACCGGCGCCGCTCTCAGCGGGTTCGGCTGGGCGTTCTGGTCGATCCAATGGCAGACCAGCGTGCAGACCCAGGTGCCGCCGACCATGCTCAACCGGATCACGTCCTACGAGGTGCTGGGCTCGGACGCGAGCCTGCCGATCGGGCAGTCGCTGGCGGGGCCGGTGGCCGGTGCCGTCGGTGCGGAGCGCGTGCTCGGCGCCTCGGTGGTGGTCGGCGTGCTCGGCTGCGTCACGCTGTTGCTGGTCGGCCCGGTCCGCCGGCTGCGCCGGATTTAATTCGGTTGCGCTGCCGTTCCGGGCCCGGCAATCTGGCTCGTGTCCGTCCGGCTCGCCGTTCGCCGGGTCTCGAGGAGAAGGAGGTGCGTGACATGGCCGTCATGGTCTTTCGCCGTGCCCTGATCACCCTTTCTTTCTGCTCCGAGGAGACCCCGAAGTGCGCGAGCACACCATGCGCCGTGGACGGCGCAAGTTCGACGACGACGACTACGACTTCGTGAAGATGGGCGCGGGTGAGCCGCGCCTCAAAGAAGATCCCGACCTTCCCGACGAGGGTGACCGCTGGTCCACCTGGGATGGCGCGCTGCACGGCCCCAAACCCAGACCCGATTGGGTACGCACCGAGTACGGCGCCGTGGACACCGAGCTCGGGATGCTCAAGACCGGCAAGGAAGCCGACGTCTACCTGGTCCGCCGGGCGATCCCGGACACCGACCGGACCAGCATGCTGGCCGTGAAGCGGTACCGCGACGGCAAGCACCGGATGTTCCACCGCGACGCCGGCTACCTCGAGGGGCGCCGGGTCCGCCGGTCCCGCGAGATGCGGGCGATGAACAGCCGCACCGCGTTCGGCAAGGAGATGATCTCCGCGCAGTGGGCGATCGCCGAGTTCGGCGCGCTGTCCCACCTGTGGGAGGTCGGCCTGGAGAGCGGGCTGGTCCGGGTGCCGTACCCGGTGCAGCTCATCGGCACCGAGCTGATGATGGAGTTCATCGGCGACTGGGAGACCGGCGAGGCCGCGCCGCGCCTCGCACAGGTGCGCGCCGACCGCGAGGTCCTCGAGGACCTGTGGCAGCAGATGGTGGACGCGCTGTCGGTGATGGCCCGGGCGCAGATCGCGCACGGTGACCTCTCGCCGTACAACACGATGGTCCACGACGGCCGGCTGGTGCTGATCGACCTGCCGCAGATCGTGGACGTGATCGCCAACCCGGCGGGCGGCGACTTCATCGCCCGCGACGTCCGCAACGTGGCGGCCTGGTTCACCTCACGCGGGCTGTCGATCGACGTGACCGAGCTGATCGAGCGCCTGCACTACGAAGCGGGTCTGCTGTGACACGGTCGGCCAGGCGTCCCGCGCCGCGGCCACCCAGTCCGAGG
>NZ_JBFAZH010001167.1:0-2401 GCF_040681735.1 Actinoplanes sp. NPDC051633
CTTCGGGCTGTCGTACACCTCGTTCGACGTCATGGATCTGCGGCTCAGCGAGAAGGAGATGCCCACGGACGGCGAGTTCACCGCCACGGTGCGGGTGACCAACACGGGTAGGCGCGCCGGCACCGAGGTGGTGCAGCTGTATCTGCGGGACGTGGTCGCCGAGGTGACCCGCCCGGTGCGGCAGCTGATCGGCTTCGCCCGCGTGGATCTCGACCCGGGCTCGTCCTGCGACGTCTCGTTCCGCGTGCACGCCGACCGGGCGTCGTTCACCGGCCTCGACCTGACCCGCATCGTCGAGCCCGGCGACATCGATGTGCTGGTCGGCACGTCGGCGGCCGACGACGACCTGCCGTGCCGCGGCACGGTCCGGCTCACCGGTCCGGCCCGCGTGGTCGGCGCCGGGCGGGTGCTCGACACTCCGGTCAGCCGATCGGTCAGCCGATCGGACAGCCCCGGCTGATCGCGCCCGCCGGTCAGCCCGCCGGCCGGTCGCGGACGGCCTGGTGGTGCGCGGCGATCGAGTCGTACATCCCGCTCAGGAAGCGTTCGACGGTGCCCAGGTCCGCGTCGCTGAACTGGGCCATGACCCGGTCGGTGCGGGCACCCAGCGGACCGAAGAACTCCAGCGCCAGGGCCTTGCCGGGTTCGCCGTAGCGCAGGTGGATCACCCGCCGGTCGGCGCTCTCCCTGGTGCGGCGCAGGTGGCCCGCCCGTTCCAGGCGGTCGATGGCGGCGGTGGTGGCGCCGGAGGAGAGGCCGAGCGCCTCGCCGAGCCGGCCGGGGGTGAGCGGGTCGCCGGCGCCCTCGGCGTGCATCACCGCGATCAACGCCTGCAGGTCGGTGGGATGCAGGCCGTGGCGTGCGGCGAAGGCGTGCCCGACGTGCTGTGCCTCGACGCTGTAGGCACGGAGCAACTCGACGATCCGCTCGCGGAGCCGGTCGCGCTCCGTCTCTCGCTTCCGGTACACGCGCTCAGTGTTGCAGATCGCGTCGCCATGATGGAGACTCTCGACCATCGAGATTCTTTGTCATGGAGGCAGACATGTGGGCTCGCGCCGCTTTCGCCGTCGTCCTGGGCGTCCTCGTGCTGGTGTTCGCGCCCGCCGTGCGCATCTCCAACGACCCCACGGCGGTCCTGCCGGAGGCGACCCAGTCGGCGCGGGTGGCGGCCCTGGAGAGGACGCTTCCGTCCGGGCGGACGAACCCGGCCCTGGTGGTGTTCAGTCACGGCGGCGAGCCACTGACCGACGCGGAGCTGGATCGGGCACGGTCGCTGGGCACGCCCGTGGTGTCGGAGAACCGGGACGCGGCGCTGGTCTCGGTGCCGCTGCCGGGCGCGTTGCCCGCCGATCGGCTGATCGAGGAGGTGGAGGCGCTCCGGGCCCGGGCCACCGCCGGGTTGCCGCCGGGCGCGACCGCGCAGGTGACCGGCGGGGCGGGCTTCACGGCGGACATCGCGGACAGCTTCACCGGCGCGAACACCACCCTGCTCGTGGCCACCGTGATCGTGGTCGCGCTGCTGCTGCTGATCACCTATCGCAGCCCGCTGCTGTGGCTGGTGCCGCTGGCCGTCGTCGGGCTCGCCGACCGGGTCAGCACCGGGCTGATCGCCCTGGTGTCCAGGCACACCGATCTCGCCGTCGGCGACTCCACGGTCGGCATCGTCACGGTGCTGGTCTTCGGCGCCGGGACCGACTACGCCCTGCTGCTGATCTCGCGGTACCGGGAGGAGCTGCGCCGGCACGCCGACCGGCGGGAGGCGATGCGGGTGGCCACCCGCGGAGCCGGCCCGGCGATCGTCGCGAGTGCCGGCACGGTGGTGCTCAGCCTGCTGACGCTGCTGCTCGCCCGCCTCGGTGACACCGCCGCGCTGGGCGCGACCGCCGCGCTGGGCATCGGGGTCGCCGCGTTGTTCGCGCTGCTCGTCCTGCCGGCCGCGCTGGTGGTGTGCGGCCGCGGGCTGTTCTGGCCGTTCGTTCCGCGCGCCGGGGACACGGACCCCGCGCTGACACGCGGCGTGTGGGCCCGGGTCGGCCGGGGTGTGGCCCGCCGCCCGGGGCTGGTGACCGTGATCTCGGTGCTGATCCTCGGGGTGCTGTCCAGCGGCCTGGTCGGCACCCGGCTGGGCCTGTCGCAGACCGAGCAGTTCCGGGTGCCGGCCGAGTCGGTCGACGGACTGAAGACGCTCAGCCGCTACTTCCCGGCCGGCGCGGCCGACCCGGCGACCGTGCTCGCCCCGCCCGCGGCGGCCGACCGGGTGCTGGCGAAGGCGACGGCGACGCCCGGTGTGGCGCAGGCCCGGGTGGCGGAGCGCACCGCCGATCTCGTCCGCGTCGACGTGGTGCTGACCGCCGCACCGGACACCGCCGAGAGCTACACCACGATCCGCCGGTTGCGCACC
>NZ_JBFAZH010001168.1:0-2399 GCF_040681735.1 Actinoplanes sp. NPDC051633
GCAGTATAAATTTAACGATCACTCATCATGTTCATATTTATCAGAGCTCGTGCTATAATTATACTAATTTTATAAGGAGGAAAAAATATGGGCACCGCCCTGCGGGTCTTCGTCGAGCAGTCCGATCTGGTGCGCGGGCGTGAGCTGACCGTGCTGGTGCTGGGCGACGACACCACCGGGGTCGAGCAGCGCCTGGCGGCGGTGGATGTCTCCGCCCCGGGGCTCAACGTGCACGTCGCCTCGGGCGGGACAGATGTGCGGCTGTCAGTCGCGCTGAAGGCGGTGGGGGCTGTGCGCGTACCCGTATTGGGCTTTTTCGACGCCGAGCACGCACCCGGGCCGGACTCGATCGCCGCCCTCGCCGCGGGAAAGCCCGCGGAGATCTTGCTGGTGCTGCCGGCCGGTACAGATGTCGGCAGCCGGCGAGCGGCGTTGCGGGCGGCCGGCTTCCCGCTGGTCGCGGCCGTCGAGCTGGCGTCGGGGGAAGAGCCCGGGGAGCTGCTGATCTTCGCGACCGGGCTGGGGAAGAGTCTCGAGGGGTTCAAGGAGACGCTGTGGGCTGTGGACGAGTTCGCCGGGGTGCGCTATCGCGACCCCGGCGATCCCGAACGGCATCTGATCGACATCTCGCTCAACCCGCACCCCGGGCCGCTGCGGCGTGAGCTGCTCGCCCACCTGGCGGAGACGGGCTCGGCGACGGTGACGGAGCTGCGGAACTTCGCGCTGACCGAGACCGTCTACCGGGCGGCCGACGCCACCCGGGTGCTGCAGACGTTGCTCGGCTCGGGTGTGGTCGGCCGCGACCCGGAGCAGGGCCGGCTCGGCGGCGACGTGATCATCCGGCCACTATGACTTGTCCTGCTTCCACGACAGCGGGCCCGGCAGGTCGAAGCGGTGTGCGCGGGCCTTCGAGTTCCAGGACCAGCGGCCGATCTTGATGCTCCACGAGGAGAAGCCGTTCTGCGTGAAGTTCAGGATCAGGGGGCCGAACTTCTTGCGGCTGCGGAACATGACGCCCATCGGTACGTCCTCCTTGGACTTGATCGATGTCTGCGTCATACCCAATCAGCGCGGTTGCCACGCATCGGGGCGCGTCGTCAGCTTGCGTACGTGCGCCGGCATCCGGCCGCTGAGCAGCTCGGCCAGGCTCACCTCGTCGACCACCTCGCGCACCGCCGACCGGACCGCGACCCAGAGGTTCGGCAGGTTTTCCGCCGCGCCCGAATACTGCGTCTCCTCGGGGCGCATCCCGCGCACCCCGGCCAGCGGGCCGTCCACCGCGCGCAGGATCTGCCCGATGGTCACGTCGCGCGGCGGCTGCGACAGCGTGTACCCACCCTCGGCGCCACGTTGCGCCCGGACCACCCCCGCGCGCCGGAGATCGGCGAGGACCGCCTCGAGGAACTTCCGGGGCATTTCCTGATCTTGGGCGATGGCCTGCGCGGACATCAGGGAAGGATGGGCCTGGGCCAGGCTCAGAGCTGCTCGTACGGCGTAGTCGCCACGCGCGGAGATCTGCACACCTACATCATGCCGCGCCCGTGCATCCCCTGGTACGCCCACCCCCAAATCTATAGGCATATAGGGATTACGGTCAGTCAGCCGGTGATCGCTGAGCGGGAATGCGATGGTTCTCTCGGGTTCCCGTGGCGGCCGCCCGGAACGCCCCGGGACTCTCGCCGACCTCGCGATGGAAGAAGCGGCCGAAGTTCGTCGGCTCCGGGAAGCCCAGCCGGCGGCCGACCTCGGCGACCGACAGGGGAGTGCAGGCGAGCAGGCGGCGCGCTTCCAGCGCGACCCGGTCGTCGACGACCTGTTTGGCGGTGCGGCCGGTGATCGCGAGGCTGGCGCGGGTGAGGGTACGCACGGAGCAGCCGAGCTGTGCCGCGTAGTCCTCGACCCGCCGGCTCTCGGCGTGCCCGGCCTCGAGCGCGCTGCGGAACCGGGCGAAGGTGCGGGCCTCCGCGGTTTGCGGGGCCCGGTCCTCGGCGCCGGTCAGCAGCGCGACCCGCAGCAGCAGGACGGCGAGCTGGTGCCGCAGCAGCGCACCCGCGATCGGTCCTTCACGCAGCCGCCCGAGGTCCTCGGCGAGCTGGGCGAACTCGCTGATCATGGCGTCCTCGTCGGCGCCGGTCAGCTGGTGGCTCTGCGCGGAGACGAGCTCCTCGTCGTCCAGCACGTCCCCGCGCCAGGAGACCAGCGCGGCGTCGAAGCCCTCCTGGCCGCCGAACCGGACCGCCTGGCCCGGCTGCACCCACAGCAGCGTGCCCGGGCGGCAGGGGTGCGAACTAAAGTCGATCTCGACGGTGCCCTGACCGGTGGTGGTCAGCGCCATCAGGTGATGGTCGAGCCGGCGCGGGGCCGGCTGTCGCTCCGCCAGGTCGGTTTCGGCGAGCGCG
>NZ_JBFAZH010001169.1:0-2396 GCF_040681735.1 Actinoplanes sp. NPDC051633
CGCACGGCGACCCGGACGGGCGCGGTGCCGCCGGAGTCCGGCGCCCGGTCCCCGTCAGCGGGTCGAGCGGGTGAAGCAGTCATCAGTGAGTTCCTTTCGTGGAGGAGGCACATCCGCCGGGACCGCCCCGGCGGGAGTTCATGGGCGCGCACCAACGGCCGGCACCCCGGGGATCGGGTGCCGGCCGCGGTTCAGCGGGTGAGGATCGCGACGAGGACGTCGCGCGGGGCGAGGTCGGCGAGGCGGGCGTTGGCCTCGGTCAGATAGGACAGCCGCTCGCTGAATCGGCCGTCGCGGGCGGTCAGCCGGTCACCGTCGACGGTGATCATCGCGTCGGCGACCGTGGCGGCGAGCCAGCCGTAGCGGGCGAAGGTGTACGGCCCGGACTGGTAGGCCTCCAGGTCCGCGGTGGCCAGCTCGACCGGACGGTCCGGTACGGCGTTGTAGGAGCGCATCGCCGCGATCCGGGGCTGGGCGAGATAGTGTCCGCGGGCCTTGGCCAGCGGGTACCGCTTCGGGGCGTCGGTGTGCCGTTCCAGGAACACCCAGTAGGGCTGGGCGGGCTTGGTCCCGGCGACGATCTGGTTCCAGAACGACCAGCGATGCCAGTGCTCGACACCGGCAGCGGCGCGCTGGGCGTCCAGGCGCAGCAGTCGCAGCGGGCCACCGGCCGCGGCGCGCGGTGCCGGCCACAGCAGTCGGCGGCGGCGCCACCGCGTGGCGGTGGTGAACAGCCGGGTCAGGTCCAGGCCGAGGTGCCGGTGTGCGGCGAGGCGCTGGTGCGCTGTGGCGATCAGAGAATCGGCGGGGGTGTCTGCGGGCAGGCAGACGACGGTCACATGGGACATGAGGGGTCTCCCGGGCGGGATGGGTGGACGGCGCACAGATGCGGGCGCGGTCCGTCCCGGGTGGGAGGGGCGCCAGCTGGTGGTGGCGCCGGGAACGGGTGGTGCGGGGTGTGCGGGTGGGCGGTGTGCCGACGGGCGACGCGGGCCGACCGGCCGTGAGGCGGGTGGGCGATCGTGATCGCGGTCGTGGGCGACAGGCCCGGGGGTGGAACTAACAAATCAATATGTGCCGTGACCGTAGCCCGCGCACCCAACACCGTCCGCTGCGCAGCGTCCCGGCCGTGGAGTTGGGTGCCGTTGTGTTGGGCGCCGCCGCGTTGGCCTTCGCTGCGTTGGGTGCCGCTGCGTTGGGTGCCGCTGCATTGACTGGAGTGCCGGCCGGTCGAGGTCGGCGTGGGGTCAGGGCAGCGGTACCAAGGCAACGGTGCCAGGGCAACGGTGTCGAGGCAACGGCAGCAGGGCAACGGCATCAGGGCAGGGTGAGCAGGTACAGCGGGTGCTGGATCGCGGTCGGCGGGCCGGGTGTCAGCGGGCCGGCCGGGCCGTGACTGCTCGGGAGCTCGGAGAGCCGCACCCGATCCGGTTCGGTGCCGGCGATCCACCAGACCGGCCCAGCCGGGCCCGCGCCCGCGCCCGCGCCGGCCCAGGTGGTCGCCACCGTGAACCCCACTGGTGTCTCGGCGAGCCTGCGGTGCAGATTCTGCTCTCGGACCGGGCCGGGCACCACGAACAGCAGGGGGTAGTCGGGGCCGCCGGCGTCGCGCAGCCGCCGGTGCGGCGCGAGCTTGGCGGTGAGCCGGCTGATCTGTTCGGTGCCGCGGTCGAGCTCGAGGAAGAAGCCGGTCTCGCCGTGCCGGTCGGTCCACACGCCGTGCCCGTCGGGGTGAATGCGCTGGCCGAACGCCGCGGCGGTGTCGCGTTCGGACCACCAGCGGGTCAGGTCGGCGGCTGGGTCACCCGGGTCGCCGGGGTGGGCAGGGTCGCCGCGGGCGTGGGCGAGCAGCGTGACGTAAAACTGGTTCACCGCGAGCAGGTGCCGCAGCGTGGGGCTGGTGGCGATGCGGTCCGTCCGTTCCCGCAGGCCTTTGGCCGTGGGTGGGGTGTCGTTGCGGGACAGGGCGATGTAGCGGGCGCCGAGTGGGCCGGGTAGCCAGCAGACCGGCCCGGGCGCGTCCGGCCAGGTGTGCAGGAAGCGGTCGAGGAACCCGAGCCGGCGCAGCAGGTGCAGCCGGTGCCGGCAGGTGATCGGGCTGCCGAACAGCAGCGCGGTCAGCTGGTCGGTGCACAGCGTCGTGTGGGCCTCCAGCAGCGCGGCGATGGTGAGGTCCCGGGGCCGCAGCCGGTGCGAGATGTCGATCAGGGCGAGCGTGTGGGAACGGGCGCGGCTGTCGGGTCTCCCCGGTGAGAGGGACCCCTCATAGGGGTGTCGGGCTGTGGCCGGCGCGGACATGACGGGCTCCTAGCTGCGGTGTTGGGTGGCGTCAGGCGACGTCGAGGCAGGTTCAACCGGGCGGGGGGCAGGGCTTGGGGTAGGGCCGGGGGTAGGGC
>NZ_JBFAZH010001170.1:0-2395 GCF_040681735.1 Actinoplanes sp. NPDC051633
CGATGCTCGGCGCCGCCGCTATCCGCAGAGCGGTCCGCCCGGCGCAGGCCGGCGCGTTGCGGGTGCGCTCGGCGTACACCGCGGCGCCCCAGCCGCCCAGCACCGCCACCAGCGCGACGCTCAGCAGCGTGACCGGCCAGAACTCCGGTCGCGCGCGAAGCCGCTGATCGGCCACCCGTTCCTCCCTTGTGGCGTCACCGTTGCGGATCATCGATGGGTGCCCTAGTGTGACGCGATCGCGAATCGTACTCGCTAGTAGGGGTGGCCGAGTAGACCATGACGGATGCCGGCAATGGTCACGTCCTCTTCCTCAACTGGCGCGATACGAAGCACCCCGAGGGAGGTGGCTCGGAGGTCTATCTCGAGCGGGTGGCGGCCGAGCTGGCCGGCCGTGGTCACCGCGTCACGCTGCTGTGCCAGGCGCACGGCACCGCGCCGGCCGAGGAGACGACACCGCAGGGCGTACGCATCGTGCGGCGCGGCGGACGGCACACGGTATACCTGTTCGCGGCACTGCTCTACCTCAGCGGGGCCGTCGGTCTCGGCGCGCTCGCCGGTCGCCGTCTGGGCCGTCCCGACCTGATCGTCGACGTCTGCAACGGCATGCCGTTCCTGAGCCGGCTCTACGCCCGCCGGCCGGTCATCGCGCTGGTCCACCATGTGCACCGGGAGCAGTGGCCGGTGGTCTTCGGCCCGCGCGTCGCCCGGGTCGGCTGGTGGATCGAGTCGCGGCTGGCGGTCCGGGTCTACCGTCGCTGCCGCTACATCACGGTCTCCGAGTCGACCCGCGGCGAGCTCGCGGAGCTGGGCGTCGATCCCGAGCGGATCACCGTGGTCCACAACGGGACACCCGAGGTGGTGGGGCCGGCGGTGGCGCGTACCCCGCATCCGAGCCTGGTCGTGCTCGGCCGGCTGGTCCCGCACAAGCGCGTCGAGCTCGCGCTGCGAGCGACCGCGCTGCTGGCCACCGAGCTGCCTACGCTGGAGCTGGTGGTGGCCGGGCAGGGCTGGTGGGACGAGCCGCTGCGCCGGCTCGCCGCCGACCTGGGCATCGAGGACCGGGTGCGGTTCGCGGGGTTCGTCACCGAGGCGCACAAGCACGAGCTGCTCTGCGGTGCGTGGCTGTTGCTGCTGCCCTCGCTCAAAGAGGGCTGGGGTCTGACCATCGTGGAGGCGGGCGCACGCAGCACGCCCTCGGTCGCCTTCCGCTCCGCGGGCGGCGTCGCCGACGCGATGTCCAACGGCGAGACCGGGGTGCTGGTCGACGACGAGTTCGAGTTCTTCCGGGCGATCCGGTCGCTGGTGCTGGACGGCCGGCGTCGCACCGAGATGGGTACGGCGGCCGCCGCGTACTCCCAGCGCTTCACCTGGGCGATGACGGGTGCGAACTTCGCCCGGGTGGTCGACGAGCACCTGCCCGCGGCGCAGCCGCTGGCGGATCAGCGAGTGCCGTAGATCGCGGTCGCCGGGTCGACGGTGGTCTCCTCGGCGACGTGGTCGGCCGACGGGTTCAGTGCGCCGAGCGTCGCGACGACTCCGACGACGCCGAGGATGGCGCCGACCGCGGCGCCGACGATGAACGTGGCCAACCTCGCCATTGGTCTATCTCCTCAGGATCGGGGGTGCGCGGACGGTACCACGGCCGTCGCCGTGTGCGCAGCAGTGACAGGGCAGCGAAGATCACGATTGTCCCGGCGAGCAGGTGAGCGGCCAGGGCGAGGGCGCGCCGACCTGCGGCGGGCGGTTCGGCCGTGGCCGCCGCCGGGTTCTCCCAAAGCCGCAGATCCGGGCCGTCGTACGCGAGCCGGAGTCCGCTGAGGACGCTCGCCGGCGGATCGCCCAGCGAGCCGCGGCGGACCAGCACCCAGCGGACACCGAGGCCGGCCGCCGGGAGTCCGGCCTCGAGGTGCCGCCGGGCCCGGGCGGCACGCGGGCTCTCCCCGTCGACCGTCACCGTGCCGACCCGCAGGGCGTCGTTCATCAGCACCGGCGCGTCCAGGTAGCGCGGCGCCGGGTCGCGGACCACGACGTCGCGTGTCCACGCGTACCGCTGGTAGCCCTCGAACGGCAGCGACAGGACCTCGCCCGGGGCCGCCGCCACGCGCACGGCCACCGCGTCCCAGTCCGCCGGGTACCTCACCGGCCGCAGGGCGCCCGCGCCGCCGAAGGCGAGGTCGGGCATCGTGACGACCGGCAGCAGCACGGCGCCGGCCAGCAGCAGGTGGCCGGGCGACGGCCCGAAGCGCGCCAGCCGGTCGGCGAGCCGCTCGACGCCGAGGGCGAAGCCCAGCGCGAGCGTCAGCGCGTACGGGATGAGGAACTTCTGCCCGTCGCGCAGCAGCCCGGCGCCCGGCACATGGCCGACCAGCCATCCCAGCGCGGGCGCGGCCGGGCC
>NZ_JBFAZH010001171.1:0-2393 GCF_040681735.1 Actinoplanes sp. NPDC051633
CGTCGATCGCGCTGGCCGAGCACTTCTGGCTGGTCGGCCAGCCGGACCGGGCCGCCGCCGAGGCCAAGCACGGTCTCGAGGTCGCCGAGCGGGCCGGCCACCCGTGGTTCGTGGGCGAGATGGCGCTGTGGCTGTGGCGGTGCGGGCGGCTGGGCGAGGCGCCGGCGGCCGCGGCCGGCCCGTTCCGGATGCTGATCGACGGTGACTGGCGGGGTGCGGCCGAGCAGTGGGCGGCGCGCGGCTGCCCGTACGCGCGGGCCGAGGCGCTGTCGCACGGTGACGTCGTCGCGTGCGCCGAGGCGCTCCGGGAGTTCGACCGGTTCGGCGCCGCGGTCCGGGCGCGCCGCCTCCGCACCGAGTTGCGGGAGCGTGGCCTGCGCGTACCCAGGGGGCCGGGATCCTCGACGGCGGCCGACCCCTCCGGCCTGACCGGCCGGCAGCGTGAGGTCCTCGCGTTGCTGGCCGAAGGCCTGAGCAACGCGCAGATCGCGGCCCGGCTCTCGGTCTCCGCGAAGACCGCAAGCCATCACGTCTCGGCGGTGCTCGCCAAGCTGGGCGTGCCGTCGCGGGGCATGGCGGCCGCCGCGGCCCGGCATCTGATGCGGTCATAAATAGGGAGCCCGACCCATGTGGAGGCCCTCGGCCCGCGCCTAGCGTCCTGGCCATGAAGACACTCGAGGGCCTCAAGGCCAAGCAGCAGAAGACGTGGGCCAGCGGCGACTACGGCGCCGTGGCCACGGTCATCCACGTCACCGCCGAGAACCTCGTCCAGGCCGCGGACCTGTCGGCCGGTGACCGGGTGCTGGACATTGCTACCGGCACGGGCAACGCCGCGCTCGCCGCCGCCCGCTGCCTCTGTGAGGTCACGGCGGTCGACTACGTGCCCGAGCTGATGGACCGGGCGAAGGAGCGGGCCGCGGCCGAACGCCTGACGATCAAGTTCCGGCAGGCGGACGCCGAGGATCTGCCCTGCGACGACGGCGAGTACGACGCGGTGATCTCGGTCTTCGGCATCATGTTCGCTCCCGACCAGGAGGCCGCGGCCCGCCAGCTGCTCCGGGTCGTGCGGCCCGGCGGCACGATCGCGCTGGCCAACTGGACGCCGGACGGTTTCATCGGCCAGGTCTTCAAGACCATCGGCCGGCACGTGCCGCCGCCGGCCGGGGTGCGCCCGCCGCCGCTCTGGGGCGACGAGACCCGGGTCCGCGAACTCCTCGGCGACCACGTCACCGACCTGCGGCTGACCCCGCGCGACTTCGTGTTCCGCTTCCCGGCCCCCGCGGCATGGGCCGACTACTTCAAGGTCAACTACGGTCCGACGCTGAAGGCGTTCGAGGCCCTCGGCGAGAACGGCAAGGCGTTGTACGACGATCTCGTCGAGCTGGCCGAGCGGTTCAACGTGGCGACCGACGGCACCGCCAAGATCCCGTCGCGCTATGTGGAGATCACCGCCCGGAAAGCCTGACCGTATGGCGATTGTTTCAGCAGGTCGGAGCCTCTTAGCATCGGCTTGATGGGTGTGCTGCTGGAGCGTGGTGAGCTGCTTGCCTCGCTGAACGAGCTGCTGGCGGCCAGCGCCGCCGGCGGCCGCGTCGCGCTCGTCGCCGGTGTGGCCGGCGCCGGCAAGTCCGCGCTGGTCGCCGCGTTCGCGGCCGGTGCCGCCGGCCGTGCCCAGGTGCTGTGGGGCGCCTGCGACCCGCTGCTCACGCCGCGGGCGCTGGGTCCGCTGCACGACATCGCGCGGCAGGCGGGTGGGGTGCTGCGTGAGCGGATTGCCGACCGGCCGCGGGCCGAGGTGTTCGACGCGTTGCTGGACACGCTGGACGGGCCACCGCAGCGGGCCCGCCCGGTGGTGGTGATCGAGGACCTGCATTGGGCCGACGAGGCCACCCTCGACATGGTCGCGTTCCTCGGCCGGCGGCTCGACCGCTGCCGCGCCCTGCTGGTGCTGACCTACCGCAACGACGAGGTGGGGCCCGATCATCAGTTGCGTTCGGTGGTGGCCGGGCTGCCCCGCGACGCGATGCGCCGGTTGTCGCCGGAGCCGCTGTCGGCCGAGGCGGTCGCCGAGCTGGCCCGCCGGGCGGGCCGGGCGCCGACCACGGTGCACGCGCTGACCGGCGGGAATCCGCTGCTGGTCAGCGAGGTGCTCGCGTCCACCGCCGAGGGGGTGCCGGCGAACGTCCGCGACCTGGTGCTGTCCCGGCTCGCGGGCCTCTCGCCCGAGGCCCGCGCGGTGGCCGGCCTGGTCGCCGTGTCACCCACACAGGCAGAGGCGACGCTGCTCGGCGGTCAGGCCGCCGCGGTGGACGAATGCCTGGCCAACGGCCTGTTGACCGCCACCGAGGACGGCGTCGCCTATCGGCACGAGCTGCTGCGGCGGGCGGTCGAGG
>NZ_JBFAZH010001172.1:0-2391 GCF_040681735.1 Actinoplanes sp. NPDC051633
CGATGATCCTCGGGGTGGTCGTGGTGAGCAGCGAGTTCACCTCCACCGGCGACGAGGGGCCGCGGGCCCGGCAGCTCACCACGACGCTGATCGCGGCGCCCCGGCGGATGCGGCTGCTGACGGCCAAGACCGCCGCCCTCGTTCTGGTGGCGGCGACCCAGGCGGTGATCGCGGTGTCCGCGACGCTGGCCCTGACCAGGGCGTTGCACGACGTGCCGTTGCCGGCGGCCGGGCGCCTGGTGGCAGCGATCGTCTACTGGGTGCTGATCGCCCTGCTCGCCTACTCGATCACGCTGATCGCCCGCAACGGCATCGTGCCGCTCGCCTTCCTGATCGTGAACAGCACCTTCGTGTCGGTGTCCTACCTGCTCACGAAGGTGACGGATGCGGCCGCCTACCTGCCCGACATCGTGGGCGCGCAGATGTTCATCCGCGGCGGCGACTTCCCGGTCAAGCTCTCCCCGACGGTCGCCGGCCTGGTGATGTCCGCCTGGATCGCCGGGTTCCTGGCGGTCGGCGCCGCCCTCTTCCAGCGCCGAGACCCGTGAGCACGGGCAGCGCGGGGACGGGAGCGGTGTGCATGGTTCGCGCCGAGGCGCGCAAGCTGCTGACGCTGCCCTCGCTGCGCTGGGCCATGCTGCTGACCTGGCCGGTCTGCGTGCTTCTCACCCGCACCCCGGCCGACCCGGCCTTCTACGCCCAGGCGGGCTTTCTGGTGTTCGGCGTCCTGGCGGCGGCGTCGGAGCACCAAGCGGGCGGGCAGATCCGCACCACTCTGCTTGCCATGCCCCGCCGGCTGTCCCTGCAGGTCGCGAAGGCGGCTGCGCTCACCGCGGTGGCAGCCCCGGCCGCGGTGGTCGCCGCACTCCTCGCCGGCGACCTCGCCGCGACGACGTATCTGACGCTGACCGCACTCCTCGGGGCAGCGGTGGCGACGATGCTCCGCAACGCGGTGGCCGCGGTCGTCGTGCTGCTGAGCGCCCAATTCATCGCGGGACCGTTGCTGCGCGGCGTCGCCGACCATCTGCCGGCGCGGGACCGGCCCGCCGTCACGATCATCTGGACGGTGGCCGCCGCAGTGGCCGCGGCCGCCTTCTTCGACCGTCGCGACGCGTGACGCGGTCCGTGTGGCCCGACGCCTCCGTCAGCGGCCGGTGACCGGCTCCGGCACGCCCTCCATGTAGCGCAGCTGCGCCGTGACGTGCTCGTTCAGCGCCGTCTGGTAGCTCTCCGCCAGCTGCCGAAGGCGTTCGATCTCGTCCAGCAGCGCGGTGCGCTCGATCTCGAGATTGTTGATCGCCTCGGCGTGGCGGCGGCGAGCCTCACTCTCGGTCGTCCCCGCGCTACGCTGCGCCTCGCCGGCGATCTGCGCGGACTGGTCCTGCGCGGCGACCACCATGGCCTCGGCCTCGCGGCGGGCGTCCGCCAGGTGATCGTCGGCCGTGCGCTGGGCCATCATCATCACCGGGGAGACCCCGGAGCTCGAGGTGGTGAGGCCGGAACTCGCGGCGGGACGCTCCGCCGGCGCCGACTCGAGCTGAGCCTGCACGCTGCGGGCGTGCTGCTCGGCACGGGCCCGCTCCTGCTGGGCGCGCTGCAGCTGAGCGGTGAGCGCGGAGTGCTCCGCCTCGAGCGACGACGCCGCCGGCGACCCGGGCCGGCCGATCCGGCCGCGGAGGTCGTCGTTCTCCTCCAGCAGGCGGATGAGCTGCTGCTCCACCTCGTCGAGGAAGGCGTCGACCTCCTCCTCGTCGTAGCCGCGCTTGCCCAGCGGCGGCCTCTTGAAGGCGACATTGTGGATGTCGGCCGGAGTCAGCGGCATGGTGCTCCCTCGGGGTGGCGGCCAGTGGGCGGCGGGTAGGCCTGTCGGCCGAGCCTACGCAATCATGCTCTCCCGTTGTCACCCGTGGTTCAGCCATTCGTCGGTATGACGCTGCCGAATCAGCCCGGCAACGGTCAGTTCGTCCCGATCTTCGGGTGACCGACATGCCGGCCACCGCAAGTCGACCCGGCCGAGGGACAGCTCGGTCACTGCGAGAAAGTGCGAGCATGACGGGACCCGCGAAGAAACACGAAAGAGTGCAGGCATGACCGAGAACGAGCGCGACCTCACCCACCTGCGTCGATGCGTGGCCCTAGCCACCGAGGCCCTGGACGCCGGCGACGACCCCTTCGGCTCGGTGCTGGTCGGCGCGGACGGCGAGGTGCTGGCCGAGGACCGCAACCGGGAGACCAGCTCGGCGGACCCGACGGCCCACCCGGAGCTGGCGCTGGCCCGGTGGGCGGTGGCGAATCTGCCACCGGCCGAGCGGGCCGCCGCGACCGTCTACACCGCGGGCGAGCCCTGCCCGAGGTGCGCGGCCGCGCACGCGTGGGTCGGCCTGGGCCGAG
>NZ_JBFAZH010001173.1:0-2389 GCF_040681735.1 Actinoplanes sp. NPDC051633
GAGCGACGTCGCGGAACGGGCGTCGGCGCTGACGGCACAGCGGCGGCCCTTCGTGCACGCGACCGTCGTGCGGGCGCAGGAGCCGACCTCGGCGCGGCCCGGAGACGCCGCGGTGATCCTGGACGACGGCACCATCGAGGGCTTCGTCGGCGGGGTGTGCGCGGAGAGCTCGGTGCGGGCGGCGGCGCTGGAAACGCTGCGGGACGGGCGTACCCTCCTGCTCCGGGTCCTTCCGGAGAGCGCCGAGGAGTTCCCCGAGGCGCCGGGCGCGCAGGTCGTGGTCAACCCGTGTCTGTCCGGCGGGGCGATCGAGATCTTCCTGCGGCCGGTGCTGCCGCGGCCGGTGCTGTTCGTCGCGGGCAGCACCCCGATCGGTACGGCGGTCGCAGAGCTCGCCCGGTTCCTGGAGTTCGACGTCGCGTCCTCGTCGATGGACGGCGCGGCCGCGGTGGTGGTGGCCGGACTGGGCCGCGACGAGGAGACGTCGATCCGGGCGGCGCTGGACGCCGGCGTCGGCCACATCGCGCTGGTCGCCTCGCCGCGACGCGGTCCGCAGGTGCTCGACTCGATGGGCCTGACCGAGGCCGAGCGATCCCGGATCCACACCCCGGCCGGCGCCTGGATCGGGGCGCGGACCCCACCGGAGATCGCGCTGTCCATCATGTCCGACATCGTGAAGGCGATCCGGCTCGACGGCCTGACCGCGGGCTCCGCGCCGGCGCCGGTGCGGTCCGCCACCGACCCGATCTGCGGCATGACCGTCCTGATCACCCCGGACGCGCTCACCGACGGCGAGGGTCACTACTTCTGCGGGCCCGGCTGCCTGGCCCGGTTCACCGGCGCGTGATGCGGGACGCCGCGGAGGTTCGCAGCCGCCTCGACGAGCAGGACTATCTCGTCGATGACGGCTTGGCGATGGCGCTGTTCCTGGCCCTGCGGCTGGGCAAACCGCTGCTGCTGGAGGGCGAACCCGGCGTCGGCAAGACCGCCGCGGCCAAGGCGCTCGCGGCCGCGCTGGACGCGCCGTTCCTGCGCCTGCAGTGCTACGAGGGCCTGACCGCCGCCGAGGCCCTCTACGAGTGGAACCACCAGCGGCAGCTCCTCGCGATCCGGCTGGCCGAGGTGCGGCACGAGCGGATCGGCGACGCCGACCTGTTCACCGAGGAGTTCCTGCTGGAGCGTCCGATCCTGCGTGCGGTGCGGTCCGACGGCCCGGTGCCGCCGGTGCTGCTGATCGACGAGATCGACCGGGCCGACGACGAGTTCGAGGCGCTGCTGTTCGAGTTCCTCGGCGAGGCCGCGATCACCGTGCCGGAGCTGGGCACGTTCGCCGCGATCCGGCCGCCGACCGTGGTGCTCACCTCGAACCGCAGCCGCGAGTTGCACGACGCGCTGCGCCGCCGCTGCCTCTACCACTGGATCGACTTCCCGCAGCCGGCGCGGGCCGCCGAGATCCTGCGCCGAAGCGTGCCGGCCGCGAGCGAGCCGCTGATCCGCTCGGCGACCGAGTTCGTCGGCCGGGCGCGCGAGCTGGAGCTGGACAAGGCGCCGGGGATGGCCGAGACGATCGACTGGGTGGGCGCGCTGGCCGCCCTGGGCGCCGGATCTTGGGTACGCGAGGACGCGCTGGCCACCATCGGCACGATCGCGAAGACCCCCGGCGACCACACCGCCATCACCGCGCTGCTTTCGGCATCGCCGCCGGCACCTCAGGAGGGGCCATGAAGATCACGAACGAGTTCACCGTGCACACCCCGATCGACCGAGCCTGGGAGGTGCTCACCGACCTCGAGGGGATCGCGCCCTGCCTGCCCGGGGCACAGCTCACCGGCGTGGAGGGCGACGTCTACTCGGGCAAGGTCAAGGTGAAGGTCGGCCCGGTGATCTCGGACTTCTCGGGCACGGCGCGGTTCGTCGAGAAGGACGACGGCGCGCACCGCGCGGTCATCGACGCGAAGGGCCGCGACTCGCGGGCCGGGGGCAACGCGTCGGCGCTGATCACGGCGTCCCTGAAGCCGGACGGCGACGCCACGGTGGTCAAGGTGGACACCGACCTGAAGATCTCCGGCAAGCTGGCCCAGTTCGGCAGCGGGATGATCAAGGAGGTGTCCGGCAAGCTGCTGGGCCAGTTCGTGGAGTCTCTCGAAGCCAAGATCGGCACGTCGTCCGCGGTTCCCGCCTCGCCGTCCTCGCCGTCCTCGCCGTCCTCGCCGTCCTCGCCGTCCTCGCCGTCCTCGCCGGCGGCGGAGAGCACCGTCGCAGCGGTGGTCGACGCCCCGGCGGGCAAGCCGGCCGACGCGGCCTTCGAAACGAGCCGGCCACCGATCCGGGCGACGGTCGAGATCGGCGGCCCGGCGGCCGCCGTGGAGGCCGGCGGCCCTGCTCCGGC
>NZ_JBFAZH010001174.1:0-2387 GCF_040681735.1 Actinoplanes sp. NPDC051633
TCCCTCACGTCGCCCAGAGTCGCGGCGAGCACGGCGGTCTTGGTCGCCGTCCGGAAGATCGACACCGCGTTACCGGCGATGTCGGTGATGCCAGCTTCGCGTTCCTGCTGGGTGAACGGCAGCCTCGCGTGCGGGCCGATGCGGAACACCGGAAGGTCGTCGTGCTGGCGAGCCACGGCGCCGCCGTCAGCCGCCGGGTAGGTGTCGAAGTTGCCGAGGCTGATTCCTTCGATGTCGGTTTCCCGGTTGCCGGTGCAGAAGACGACGACGTCGTAGGTGCGGCCCTCGATGAGTCCGGTTCCGGGTAGAGCGACCGGCAGTACCCGGCGCCGGCGCATGGTGAGTCGCCGGACACCGAAGCGGTCCGGGCGCAGGTACCGGCCGATGGCCTGGTATCTGCCGGTGATCTCCTGCTGCCATTGCTCGCACGTGGTTGGCAGCTCGTCGGCGTACCAGTCGATGCGGTCGACACGGTCCAGCGCGGCGGCGGCCATCGGCGGCTGCGGGGCGATGCCGAGGCAGGACTCGACCGCGCACTTGGCGGAGTTGCCGCTGCCGACCACGGCGACGCGGCGCAGCCCGCGCAGTGGCCAGCTGCCGGCCATGCGGTGCATGAATTGCGGGAAGGTGAGGATGGTGGTGCCGTTGGCGACGTCCTGGCCCGCCGGGTCTCCCACGCCGCGGGCGTCGATGATCCGGCCGGCGATCAGCGGTTCACGATCGGCCAGCTGGATCTCGACCCTGGCGCCGTCGCGGTCGACGGACCGGACCTCGGCCTGGGTCACCACGTCGGCGTACTGGGCCAGGGCGAGGCGGATGACGAACGCCAGGTCGGTGTTGGTCTGGTATTCGCGCATGGAGACGTTCGCGGCCTGGATCGGCGCGCCGGGCAGGTAGTTCAGGCTCGCGCCCTGATCCCCGGCCAGTCCGGCGCTGCCGGCCCGGTTGCGGGAGTTGAGGTAGAACGTCGGCCGGGCGGTCATGGCGAACGTGCCGCCGGCCCGCTCGTGGCGTTCCAGCACCAGTGGTCTGGGGTAGCCGCTGAGCACGCGGACGGCGGCATACACCGCGGCGTGCACGCCGCTGCCGATGATGACCTCCCGATCGGACCTGCTGTTGTCCAATGCGCGCTGCCGGCGCGACTGGTCCGACCAGTAGGCGTCCAGGACTTCGTCGGCGAAGGCGCGGCCGGCCGGGTCGAGGGCGATACCGGTGAGCTGAGCCTGCGTCAGGCTGGGGAACTCCGACTGGCGTTGCATGATCATGCGCAGTCCTTGGGCGGCGGATTCCCGCAGGCCGACGGCGGTGAGCAGGGACTCGATCTGTGCGGATGGTTGGAACATGGATTCCCGGATCCTTTCTCGGGTTTCCGGGGCACCGCGCCGGCCGCGCACGACCCGGGGGATCCCCGGGGTTCACGGCACGCGGCCGGCACGATCCCCGGAAGGGTCGACACGTTGGAGAAGGGCTCTGGCGGTTGCCGGCCCCGGTGGGTGAAGCGCCGACCTCGTCGGCGTGGCACGTTCGGGGCGCGGATGGCCCCGGCATTCGATCGGCGGTGCTCGCGCGGAGCTCCGCACCTGGTGGCCGAGTGGACGCCCGCCCGGGTTCGCTACCGCGGGGTCAGCCGCGCTCGCCGGGTTGCAGGCGGCGCTGGGCTGCGCCGAGGATCCGCACGGTGGTGCTGGCGGCGATCGGCAAGTTCTGCGGCCCGCGCAGGAACGGGTGGATGTAGACCGGCCGGCGCAGCGCCCGGCCGGGTCCGTAGGGCTGGTTGCGCCAGTGCCCGGCCACCCACACCCGGGCTGCGGCGGGCCGCCGCTGCCCGCTCGCCGGTCGTGCAAGCTGGCCGGTGCGGGGCCCGCGGATGCGCAGCACGCGCACGTCCGGTGCCGGGCGCCCGGCCCGGGCGTAGGCGCGGGTGATCGCCGTGTCGACGACCGCCGGTTCGGCGGCGGCGATCTGCTGCGCGATCAGCAGCCAGGTGGTGATCAGCGGCCGATGAACCTGCCGGGGACCTCCGGTGATGGCGTTGCCGGGGCCGCCGGCCGTGGTCAGGCGGTCGGCGCGGATCGGGGCGAGCCAGCCGACCTGGTCGCGCAGCCGTTGCAGGGCGGCCCCGTCCAGACCGGCGCCGATGGTGCGGTAGGTGACCACGTCCAGGTCGTCGCCGTCGGTGGTCCACGACGCTGCGGCTACCTCACCGCCGATCGGCTCGGCCCACAGCAGCAGGCCGTGCGGGCTGGGCGCCAGCTCGGGGGTGACGGCGAGCGCCGGGAGGTCGGCGGCGGCCTGCGCGGCCAGCTCGGTGAAGCTGCCGTCGATCCAGAACAGCCGGGCCTGGTCGAGGCCGGCGGCGGCCTGCGCCCGGTCGGCGGGGCCAGCGG
>NZ_JBFAZH010001175.1:0-2379 GCF_040681735.1 Actinoplanes sp. NPDC051633
AGCTGCCGCGGCATCGGCTACTCGTTCGGGTACAACCGACTCGAGGATGCCCGGCACTACCTCGATGCTCGGGGGGCGGTCAAGGAGTTGGTGGACGTCGTCTCTCGCGGCGGCAACCTTCTCCTCAACGTCGGCCCGGATGCGGCCGGCCGGATTCCCGCGATGCAGCGCAGTTGTCTGGAGGGCATCGCTGACTGGATGGCGGTCAACGCGCCGGCGGTGCAGGCCGCAGCACCGGTCGACCCCGCGGTCGCGCAGCCGTCCGACGAGCCGTGGACCCGCTGGACGCAAGGCGGCGGCTTTCTCTACGGCGTCGTCGATGCGGGGGCATCAGTGGACCTGCCGTGCCGGCCCGAGGCTGTGGACGTGGAGTCCGCGGCGTTGCTGGACGGCACCCCGGTCGCCGCGCACGCCGGTAGCGGGCGGGTCCGCGTGGACATCGCCGGCATTGTCGGCGCGGTCGGCGCGGTCGGCGCGCCCGCCGTTGTGCGGTTCCCCCTGCGCTGACCACGCCGGCACCGGCACGCCTGCCACGGCGCTACTCGATAGTGCCGTCCATGCCCGCGCCGAGTGCCTCGTGCAGCCACTGCTCGACGCCGGCGATGTGCACCACAGCGCAGGCATGTGCGACGTCCGGGCGCCGTGCGGCCAACGCCGCCACGATCGCCCGATGCTCGTCGAGTGTCCGCCGTACCGCCGAGGCCTGGGTGATTCCTCGCCAGATCCGGGCCCGCTGGGTGCGACTGGAAACGCTGTCGATGAGCGAGGCAAGGACGGGGTTACCGGAGCCACGTGCGATACGCCGGTGGAACTCGAGATCGTTGTCGACGGACTCCTCGACGCCGGGCTCGGCGGGCAGCTCGTCCAGCAACTCGCCGAGGCCCGCGATGTCCTCGTCGCTCATCGCTGTAGCGGCCGCGGCCATGGCGGCCGGTTCGAGGATCCGGCGCACCTCGAGGAAGTGCAGCACGGAGCGGTCATGCTGGAAGTCGACGGCGAACGACATCGCGTCCATCAGCAGACCCGGGTCCAGGCTGGTCACGTACGTGCCGTCACCGCGCCGCACGTCGAGCACGTTGATCAGGCTCAACGCCTTGACGGCCTCCCGCAGCGAGCTGCGCGACAACCCCAGCTGAGCACCGAGCTCGGGCTCGCTGGGCAGGCGGTCGCCGGGCCGGAGCTCGCCCGAGGTGATCATCGCGCGGATCTTTTCTATCGCCTCGTCAGTCAGAGCCATGTCAACCTTTCCCCAACGCCGGCACGGCGAGTCACGCAATCGGCGTGGGTGCACAATACATCTGATGTCTCAGCGCACACCCATGCGGTGGTCGGATCGCCGCGGAGAGGGCACCAAACCCGGTACGGATCACTCCTCCGACGTCGCCGCCAGCTCATCCTCTCAAGCTGACTGGCTTCGCGGGCGATGTCCAGAGGCACATGGCCGTATCGTCTCGCAGCCGACGGGGGCACCGGTCCGCATGCGAGGATCTCCAGACGTAGGATGTCGCTGTCACAATCCGGGAGGGCCGAAATGCGGCGTTACGCGATGCTCATCCGGCTGGCCGAGGAGCACCGGGAAACCTATCTGCGGCTGCACGAGGCGGTGTGGCCCGAGGTCGCCGAGCGGATCCGGGCCTGTCACATTCGCAACTACACGATCTTCCTCCGTGGTGACCTACTGGTCGGCTACTACGAATACCACGGCGCCGACCACGCGGCCGACATGGCGGCCATGGCCGCGGATCCCGCGACCCAGCGGTGGTGGGCCCTGACCGATCCATGTCAGCGTCAGCTCGACGGCACCCCGGCCGATTCGTGGTGGGCTCCCGCCGACGAGATCTGGCATCAGGACTGACCCACGCGGGCCGCTCCTTTCATCGAGGTCCCCGCTCGGCGCTGCTCACCGTCCCAGCCACCCGCCGTCCACGGGCAGGACCGCGCCGTGCACGTAGTCCGATGCCGGCGCGGCCAGGAACACGGTGGCACCCGCCAGGTCGTCGGGGCGACCCCACCGGCCGGCGGGAATGCGGTCCAGAATGGCTCGGCGACGATCCGGATCCTTTCGCAGCGCCTCGGTGTTGTCGGTCTCGATGTAACCCGGCGCGAGCGCGTTCACGTTCACGCCTCTGCTGGACCACTCGTTGGCGAGCGCCCGGGTGAGGCCCGCCAGTCCAGACTTCGCGGCCGTGTACCCCGGCACCGTCACGCCGCCCTGGAAGCTCAGCAGCGACGCCACAAAAATGATCTTGCCGCTGCCCCGCTCGATCATGGTGGCGCCGATCTGCCGGGTAAGCAGGAACGGGGCGGACAGATTGACCGCGAGCACGTGATCCCAGTCGGCGTCGGAATGCTCCGCCGCCGGACTGCGGCGGATGGTCC
>NZ_JBFAZH010001176.1:0-2378 GCF_040681735.1 Actinoplanes sp. NPDC051633
GAGGCCGCCGAGACCAGCTGGCGCTGCCAGTCGGCGGCGTCGAGGGTGCTGCCGTCGGTGAGCACGACCTGCGTGCCGGGCCGGAGCTCGTCGGCCGGGTGCAGCGCGTCGCCGACCAGCAGCCAGGCGAGGAGCACCAGGATCGCCCCGGCGCCGACCAGCAGGATGCCGTTGAGCAGGGTCAGCCGCAGCCGGAGCGTGGGCCGCAGCCACCCGGGCGCGGCCTTGGTGCCGGCGTAGACGGTCACGAGGGACTGCCGGGCGAGATCACAACCGGTTCGGGTACGCGGTAACCGGCGCCCACCACCGTCTCGATCAGCGGCGGATCGCCGACCTTCTTACGCAACGTCATCATCGTCACCCGTACGGTCGTGGTGAACGGGTCGGTGTTGGCGTCCCAGACGCGCTCCAGCAGCTCCTCGCTGGACACCACGCCGCCGCGCGCCTTCAGCAGCTCCTCCAGGACGCCGAACTCCTTGTTGGTCAAATCGATCGGCGCGCCGCCGCGGGTCACCACCCGGCGGGTCTGGTCGAGCACGAGGTCGCCCACGGTGAGCACCGGCGGGGCGGCCGGGGTGGCCCGCCGGCCCAGCGCCTGCACCCGCGCGACCAGCTCGTCGAAGGCGAACGGCTTCGGCAGGTAGTCGTCCGCGCCGAGCTGCAGACCCTCCACCCGGTCGGCGACCGTGCCGCTGGCGGTCAGCATCAGCACCCGGGTCAGCGCGCCGGAGGCGACCAGCGCGGCGCAGATCTCGTCGCCGTGCATGCCGGGCAGGTCGCGGTCGAGCACCACGACGTCGTAGCGGGTCACGTACGCCATCTCGTGGCCGGTCGGCCCGTCGTACGCGACATCCACCGCCATGCCCTTGCGCCGCAGCCCGCGGGCGATCGCGTCACACATGTTCCGCTCGTCTTCCACCACCAGAACGCGCACGCTCCGCCGCCTCCTGCTCTCGCCGCCGGCCCTTAGCCTCGTCCCACCAGTGTGAAGAGGCCGTGAATGAAGGCTACTTGAGTGACCAGATGCCTACCGTGGCCTCGATCCGGCGGCAGATCAGCACGTCGGTCGTCGCCTGGCAGTCGCCGGCCACCCGTTCGGCCTTGCCCAGCACCCGCACGCCCTGCGTCGCGGGGTCGAGCCGGGCGTACCAGACGATGTTGTCGCTCGTCTTCTTCCGTTGCGCGATGACCGTGCCGTCGGCCGCCGGCTCGCCGAGCGCCTGCCACTTCCCGAAGTCGCCCAGCACCCGCCCGGTCGCCGGGTCGAGCACCGAGATCACCCCCACCCCCGTGCTGTCCGCGTTGTCCGCCGCCAGCAGGTACGCCCCGGCCGCGTCGGCGTAGTTCCACCGTTCGTCGGCCCAGCGCAACACGCCCGTGGCCGGGTTCAGCACCCACAGCCCGCCTTCCCAGCTCAGCGAGCAGATCGCTCCGCCGCACGCGGGCTGCAGCCACCGGCCCGTGAGGTCCGCCCGGGAGTGCCAGCGCTCCTGCAGCGCGGGCAGGGAGTACGCGGTCGTCCCGTTGGACACCCCCACCAGCAGCAGGTCGTCGCTCGGCCAGATCGGCACGTCCGAACCGACCGGGTGCTCGCGGACCGGCAACCGGGCGGCCGCGATGACCACGCCGGTCCGGGTCTCCCGCACCTCGACCGCGCCGTCGGCGGTGGCGGAGATCAGCGTGCGCGGGAAGCCTTCGCGGAAGTCGGCCCCGGCGGTGAACCCGCGCACCGGCTGCCGCAGCGTCCAGCGGAGAGCACCACTGGTCATGTCGACGCCGAACCAGTTGAGGTTGCCGACCTGCGGGCTGTTCTCACGCAGCAGCACGAGCCCGTCGGCGGCGCTGGCCGCGAGCAGCCGCGCGGGCCGCCGCCACAACACCCGGTCGGTGCCGGGCTGCAGCGCGACGGTGGCCTCGGCGCCGAACGCCTGCTCCTGGAACGACACCAGGAGCACCGATCCCGCCTCGACCACGTTGTAGATCGCGCCGAACACGGCGACGGTGCTCCGCGACAGCAGACGGCCGTCCGGCAGGGCGTAGGCGGAGACGGTCTTCGTCGTCACGGGCGGGTCGAGCAGCTCGTCGCCCGGCGAGACGACGAAGACCCGGTCACCGGTGACGAACATGGTGTCGCCCAGCCGGGCGGGCACGATCACCGGCGGCGCGGGCGGCCCGCGATGCGCGGCCCCGGTGAGCAGCGCGACGAAGAGCAGCGCGACCACCAGCAGCACGGGCCGCACGGGCATGGGCGGCTCCGGCGGCGTGGGGGGGGGGGCGGGGGGGGGCGGCCCCCCCCCCCCCCCCACGCCCACCGCCACACACCCAGCACCAGGGCGGGCCCCCGGCCCCCCCACCACACCGCCGCCAAACCCCCCCCC
>NZ_JBFAZH010001177.1:0-2377 GCF_040681735.1 Actinoplanes sp. NPDC051633
CGCGAAATCTGCGTCGCCGAGGCGGATCACCGCGGTCGCGCCGGCTCGCTCGGCGCGGTCGGCGGCCGCCTCCGAACGGCAGGCCGCGACCACCCGGCGTGCGCCGTGCAGCAATGCGAGCTGGATCGCTGCCTGACCCACCACGCCGCCGCCACCCAGAACCAGCACGTGCTCGCCGTGTTGCAGACTGCCGCGCCAGGTCAGCGACATCAGGGCGGCAACCGCGGAAAGACCCAGAGCGGCGACCAGCTGATGATCGACGCCGTCCGGCAGTGGCACCAGGTCGTCGAGCGGAACCACGGCCCACTCCGCGAGGCTGCCGTCGCCGGGCTGCATCCCGGCCGAGGTGGCGAACCAGACCGCCGTGCCGTCGTCCAACTCGCCGACGCCCTGCACGCCGGGCACGTACGGCGTGGCCGGCGGTCCGAAGTAGGACGTCCCCGTCGCGCAGAGCACGTCCAGTGGGGTGATGGACGCCGCCGTGACTCGGACCCGGGCCTGGTTGTGACCGGGTGCCGGCACGTCACGGTCACCTATCGCCGGCGGCTTGCCGTGCGTGTCGATGAGGGCCGCGCGCATCATGTCGCGATGTCCGGATACGGCATGTTGAAGTGCTGCATCCGCTCGGCGAACGCCAGCTGATATTCCAACGGGCCGTGGTCGCGCTCGAACATGGCGATGAACAGCGTCAGGGTCAGGAACGGATGCGCGCCCAGCTCGAAGAGCCGCACGTGGTCGTGGGCGGCGAGGGCGTCGCGTTCCGCGTCGGTGAAGCGCAGCCACGTACTCGCCTCACCGGTGTGGCAGTTGAGCACGGCGTTCGCCCGCTCGGCCTCCCACCACGACACCATGCCGGCCGGGTCCTCGCGGTATCGCTCGACCAACTCGGGGTCACGGTCGACCGTGTAGAGGAACTTGTTGAGCAGGTACTTGCTCATTGCGGCGCTCCGTTTCTCATTGCGGCGCTCCGTTCGGATACCAGGTGAAGTAGGCCTCCCTCGTGTGGAAGAGGTCGAGGCTGTCGACGTGGTTCGCTTTCGCCCCGGCGCCGGCCACGCCCATCATCAGCATGAAATCCATGAACCCGTGCGTGGCGTTGCCCGGCGAGTGCAGGCTGTCGAGCGTGACCTCGGACAGGCAGCCGTCGAGGTCGCCGGTGGCGATCCACTCGATCGCCTTCAGGTCGAACTCCGGGTCGGGGCCGTGGGGACCGAACTGCCGCGGGCCGCCCAGCTCCAGCGACAGGTGACCGGTGCCGATGATGGCCACCCGCAGATCGGACGGCCAGGACTCGACGATCTCGCGGATCGCCTCACCCAGTTGCACGAAGCGTTTCGGGCGGGGCAGCGGCGGCGCGAAGATGTTCGTGTAGATCGGCACGATCGGCAGATCGGCCTCGGGGCGCAGCGTGATGATCGGGCACGTGATGCTGTGGTCGATGCGCAGCTCGTTGCTGAACGCCAGGTCGAAGTCGCGGTCCAGGCCCTCGCGCAGCAGGTGCGCGGACAGGTCCTCGTCGCCCTTGAGCAGCATGCGCGGCATGCCGAACTCGCGTTCCTCGTTGTACCAGTTCGCGTCGTAGAACGGCGCCTTGCCGATCAGGAACTGCGGCATGTTGTCCAGCCACAACTGGTGGAAGTGGTCGGAGCCGACCATCACCAGCACGTCCGGGTTGGCCCTGGTGAGCGTCTCGCGGAACGCGGTGATCTTGCGGACCCACTCGTCGGCGAAGGGTGGACGGTCGTCGCCCGTGGCCGTGCTGGCCTTGTAGTAGAAGGGATGGTGGGTGGAGGCGATCACCGCTACGACGGTGGCCACGGCAGCTCCTCTCTACTGTCCGTAGACCGCGTTGCGGTCGACGGTCATGTACACGTCCATGCCGATCGGGTCTCGGCGCTCCTCGGCCAGGTGCCCGAGCAGACCGGCGGCGCGCGCCAGCAGCGCGAAGCCGCGCAGCATGTCGACCGGCAGCCCGAGGTCGGCCAGCGCGGCGCCGCAGACCCCGGCGCCGTTGAGCGGCAGCGTCCGGCCGAGCACCTGGCGATGCACGCGGCCGATCGCCTCGAACAGCCGCAGATGCGGGCCGCGCAGGCCCTCCTCCTGGGCGATGCCGATCAGGACCGGGGTCCGCGGATCCTGCACCTTGTGGACGGGGTGCCCGAGGCCGGGGACGAACCGCTTCTCCGCCCGCGCCGCGGTGACCGCATCGAGGGCGACCGCGTCCCAGCCGGCGTCGTCCGCCGGCACGTCGGGCAGCGCCCGGATCGTCGCGTCCAGGAACCGTCCACAGTCCTCCGTCACGCCCAGGAAGCGGGACCCGCCGCCGAGCAGGCCGGCCGCGAGCTCTTGGAACCATACTTAATATAGAAATATCAAC
>NZ_JBFAZH010001178.1:0-2372 GCF_040681735.1 Actinoplanes sp. NPDC051633
GAACACTTCGACGACCTGGTCTGCGACCCTCGCCTGCGCCGTGACCCACTGCTGGACTGGGTCGGCCGGATGCCCCGTGACCAGCTCTGTCTGGACCGCTACCGGGTGATGCTGACCAGCGGCTCCTCGGGTCGCCCGGGCCTGTTCGTCTACGACGCCGCCGGCTGGCGATCGGTCGGCGCCCAAGCGCTGCGTATCTCTCGCTGGGCCGGCCTACGGCCCAGCCTGCCCCGCCGGCGTGTGGCGCTGCTCGGCGGCGCCGCCCCCTTCCACGTCAGCCGCCAGGTCGCCGCCACAATGGCGGTCGGTCTGCATCGCGTCCTGAGCCTGCCGGTCACCCTGCCGCTGTCTCAACTGGTCCAGGCGCTGAACCAGTTCCAGCCCACCTACCTGCACGCCTACCCGTCGGTGGCGATGTGGCTGGCCGACGAGCAGCGGGCCGGCCGCCTGCGAGTCAAACCACAGAGCGTGGTGACCATTGCCGAGCTGCGCACCCCGGAGATGACCCGGCGGCTCCAGCAGGCCTTCGGGGTGCAGCCCTTCAACGCCTACGGCTGCACAGAGGGGCTGTGGGGCTCCGAATGCGAGCATCACCGAGGCATCCACCTGTTCGAGGACACCACCCTGGTCGAGAACGTCGACGCCGACGGGCAACCCGTGCCGGCCGGCCAACCCGGCGCCCGACTGCTCGTCACAAACCTCTACAACCTGGTGCAACCGTTGATCCGGGTGGAGGTCACCGACGTCGTCACCCTGGATCCCGAGCCGTGCCCATGCGGACGCAGCCTGGTCCGCGCCGGCACCATCCACGGCCGCAGCGACGACATCCTCTCCCTCCCGGCCCGCGACGGCCCTGCGATCGCCATCCACCCGCTGCATTTCGCCCTGCTCACCCGCGACCCCGACATCGTCGAGTTCCAAGTTCGTCAACACGGTCCCGCCCTGACCGTCCTGATCGTCCCGACCCGCTCATCGAACGCAGCCGCAGCGGGCGGCGCCTCCGGGTTGGAACGCCGCATTCAGCAGGCGGTTGTCCACAAACTGGTTGATCTCGGCATCCGTGACCCACAGGTGACCGTCGAATGCCGCGACGAGCTTCCCCGCTCAGCGGCCGGCAAGCTCAAGCTCGTCATCGCCGACCTCGCCGCCCAGCCCGCCCCCACCGACATCGGCTGAGCGTCACGCATGACACGTCCATTGTGGGCGGTCATCCCACTCGCTCGCACTCGCATGAGCATCGAGGGGTCGCCGCTGGTGTTAGTACGCCGCCGCTGTGACCAGGAACCCGTAGTGCCGGCCGGGGAACGGCCGCAGCGGGTCACCCTCGTACCCGTAGTGGGGGTGGGAGAGGTTGTACCGGGCGGTGTCTGCCAGCACGGTGAGCATGTTGCGGGTCGGGTGACCGGACCGGCAGTTTCCGTCTGCGATGCACAGCGCCACTGTCCCGGCGACCGCGGGAGCGGCCAGGCTGGTCCCGGCGACTGCCGGAGCGTACTCGCCCAGCCCTAGCTCGGGCGGGACCGTGGTCTCCATACACGCCCCCGGTGCGGCGATCGTGCGCAGCTTGTCGCGAAGTGCCACCGCGTAGTTGCTGAAGGTGGCGGCGGCGTCATCGGCGATGCCGATCTGTTCAAGGTCGCACTCTGGGGGCGCCTTGCCGCCCGGCTTGCCGTCGAAGTCGGCCATGGCGGTGACGGTGAGCACCTCGTCGTAGGAGGCGGGGATGCGGGCGGCGAAGTCGATGGCCTGGTTGCCCGCCGACCCCACGTAGGTCACCCCGGCCGCTACCGACTTGCAGATGGCCAGGTGAAATGGGTCATCGTTGGTGAGCCCGCACCGATCATCGCCGGCGAAGTCGAGCTCGAAACTCATGTTGGCGACCGCGATGTCGTTGGACCGGCTGGTGTCTTGGCGGGTCGAGGTCACCCAGTCAATCCCGCACAGGACGGCAGACAGCGTGCTTCCGCCCTGGGGGTCCACAACTTTCACCGACCACAGCGGCGCGCCGGGAGCTGCTCCCACCACGCCGACTTGGTTGTCCCTGGCGCCCGCGATGCCGGCGACCAGGGTCCCGTGCGGGAGTGTGTCGGTCAGGCTGGTCCCCGGCACGACCAGGGTGCCGGTGTGGCAGTCCACGCCACCCTTGACGTTGAGGTCGGGGTGGTTACCGGCGATCCCGCTGTCGATGATGGCCACGTTGACGTTCACCGACCCCCGCCCATCTCCGGCACGGGTCGATGACCGCTCCAGATCGATGCGGTCGGCCCAGTCCGGGAGGCACTGGGGGCCTCCCAGGACGTTCTCGCACCGCGGCGGCGCAGGAGTGGAAGCGGCTGCCAGCCTGAATCTGCGGTCCTGGGTCACGAACTGCA
>NZ_JBFAZH010001179.1:0-2369 GCF_040681735.1 Actinoplanes sp. NPDC051633
CCCACGCCGCCGCCGGGCGGCCCGGCGAGGCGCTGCAGGCCTTCGAGAGCCTGCGCGGCCGGCTGGCCGACACGCTCGGCACCGACCCGACCCCCGAGCTCGCGGAGCTGCACCTGGAGCTGCTGCGGGCCGAGCGACCGGCGCGGCGCGGCAACCTGCCGGCCGAGGTGAGCAGCTTCGTCGGCCGCGACTCGGAGGTGCGGGAGATCCGCGAGCTGATCCCCCGGCATCGGCTCGTGACGCTGATCGGGCCGGGCGGCAGCGGCAAGACCCGGCTCTCGGTCGTGATCGGCGCCGGCATGCCCGGCGAGGTGTGGCGGGTCGAGCTGGCGCCGGTCACCGACCCGGCCGAGGTGGCGACGACGATCCTGACCGCGCTGGGGATGCGCAGCCAGGTGCTGCTGGCCTCACCCGGCCGCGAGCGCGAGCAGTCGGTCGACCCGCTGACCCGGCTCACCGACGGCCTGGCGGGCAAGCGGATGCTCATCATCCTGGACAACTGCGAGCACCTGATCGCGGCCGTCGCCGAGGTGGCCGAGGCGATCCTGCGGGCCGCGCCCGAGTTGCGCCTGCTCGCCACCAGCCGCGAGCCGCTCGGCATCCCCGGCGAGCGGCTGCACCCGGTGGAACCGTTGCCGCTGCCGCCCGCCGACGCCGATCCGGCCACCGCGGCCGGCTACCCGGCCGTCCGGCTGCTGCTGGACCGGGCGCCGACGCTGGTCCTGGACGAGCACACGGCCGAGCCGGTGATCCGGATCTGCCGGGCGCTGGACGGCATGCCACTGGCCATCGAGCTGGCCGCGGCGCGGTTGCGCACGCTGCCGGTCACCGTGCTCGCGGATCGGCTGGCCGACCGGTTCCGGTTGCTCACCGGCGGCAGCCGCACCGCGCTGCCCCGGCATCGCACGCTGCGCGCGGTGGTCGACTGGAGCTGGGATCTGCTCTCCGAGCCGGAGCGGGCGCTGTGGCGGCGGTTCGCGATGTTCCACGGCGGCGCCGGGCCGGAGGCGGTCGAGCGGGTCTGCGACGCCGATCTTGACCTGATCGGCGCGCTCGTGGACAAGTCGTTGCTGGTGCTGACCGGCGGGCGATACCGGATGCTGGAGACGATCCGGGAGTACGGGCTCGAGCGGCTGGCCGACGCGGGCGAGACCGGGTGGATGCGGGAGCGCATCGCGGAGTGGCTGATCGACCTGGCCGGCGCGCAGGAGCACCGGCTGCGCACCGGCGAGCAACTGGACGCGCTGCGCCTGCTGGCCGCCGAGCACGACAACCTGCACGCGGCGGTGCGGGCCGCCGTCGACGCCGGCGACGTCCACTCGGCGTCGGCGCTGGCCGCCCGGCTGGGCTGGTACTGGTGGCTCAGCGGGCACCGGGCCGAGGGCCTGACGCTGGCCCGCGAGGTGATCGACATGCCGGACGCGCCCGAGAACGAGGACCGGGCGCTGAACTTCACCTTCGCCGCCCTCAACGGCATCGAAGGGCTGGCCCCGATCGACACCGTGCAGGGGTGGTTCGTCGAGGCCGAACGGCTCGCCGAGATGAGCAGCCGCCGGCACGTCGCGCTGCGGTTGATCGGTCCGCTCGGCGACGCGTTCCGGCACGGCATGGAATCCGAGGCGTTCGCCCGGCTCGTCGGTCTCGACCAGGACCCGGATCCGTGGATCCGCGCCGTCGCCAAGCTGATGTCCGCGCAGCTGCGGCTGAACTTCGGGGAGAGCACCGAGGTGCCGGAGGCGGAGATGCGTGAAGGGCTGAAGCTGTTCCGCTCCATCGGCGAGCGCTGGGGCGTCGGCTACACGCTGAGCTGTCTCGGCGACCTCGCGGCATCGCGCGGCGACTTCGGCCAGGCCGTCGTCTGGCAGCGGGAGGCGATCGGACTGGTCCGCGAGGTCGGCCTGGCCGAGGACGTCCCGCAGCTGGAAGTGAAGCTGGCGCACCAGATGTGGATGGCCGGCGACCGTGACGAGGCCCGGCGGGCGATGAAGCAGGCGCAGATCGCGGCCGAGGAGATCGGGATGCCGGAGGTGCTGGCCTCGATCGGGTACGGCGCCGCGACGATCGCCCGCGAGGACGGCGACCTCGACGCGGCCCGCGAGCATCTCGACCGCGCGTGGAGCGCCCTGGGCGACGGTGTCGCCGCGCCGCAGTTCCGGGCGATGATCGCCGCCACCCGCGGGCTGGTCGCGGCGGCCGAGGGTGACCTCGTGTCGGCCCGGGAGCTGCATGTCGAGGCCTTGCGCGTCGGCGCGGCGGCCAACGATGCCCCGGTGCTGGCGCTGCTCCTGGTCGGGATCGCCGACCTGCGGTTGCGCGAGGGTGACCCGGCGGAGGCCGCGCGGCTGCTGGGCGCGGCCGTGGCGGTGCGG
>NZ_JBFAZH010001180.1:0-2367 GCF_040681735.1 Actinoplanes sp. NPDC051633
ACCGCCGCGACGGCCGTTCCGAGATCGCGGTGCGGCAGCGAAGCGGCGTGGTGCGCGCCGCGGCCGTCACCACCGGCCGCGGCACCCGGGTCGTCCTCGCGGGAGCCGCCCGCCTGCTCCCTACGACTGGCCGACGTTGACCATCCAGGCGACGCCGAACCTGTCGACCAACTGGCCGAACTCGTCGCCCCACATCTGCTTCTCCAGCGGCATGGTCACCTCGCCGCCCTCGGAGAGCTTGGCGAAGAACTCGCGCAGCACGGTGTCGTCGCCGCTCAGGCTGACGCTGAAGCTGTCGCCGGACGGCGCCGTGGTACCGGGCATCATGTCGGCGCCCATCAACGTGTAGCCCTGCTCGGTCTCCAGCTGAGCGTGCATGATCTTGTCTTTGAGCGACGGGTCGGGGTTGCCGAAGTCGCCGTGCGTGTTCATGGTGAGCTCGCCGCCGAAGACGGACTTGTAGAACTCCATGGCCTCGCGCGCGTTGCCGTCGAAGCCCAGGTACGGGTTCAGTCGAGAAGTCATGCCCCGCAACCTAGACCTGAGGTACGACTACTGGAACAACTTCGCCGCGGTGATGACCGTCTGGATGATGCCGTACCCCAGAAGCACCGCCACCAGCGCCCACGACAACACGAGCCTCATGCCGCCACCTCCTTCTCGGCCGGCTCGGCCGGCTCGTGGAACCTCTCGGGGACCGGGCGCACCAGCAGGTTCGCCACGAAGCCGACGGCCAGCACCCCGACCATCGTGAACAACGCCGGCCGGTACGCCTCGGCCGTCAGCGTGCCGGGCTTGCCCTGCGCGTCCAGGAAGCCGTTGATGATGAGCGGGCCGGCCACCCCGGCGGCCGACCACGCGGTCAGCAGCCGGCCGTGGATGGCGCCCACCTGGTACGTGCCGAACAGATCCCGCAGATACGCCGGCACGGTCGCGAACCCGCCGCCGTAGAACGACAGGATCAGCCCGGCGAGCAGCACGAACAGCGCGGTCGCGGTGTGCCCGGCGACGGCCAGCAGCACGTAGAGCACCATGCCGACGCCCAGGTAGATCATGTAGATCGGGCGCCGGCCGATCAGGTCGGAGGTCGACGACCAGGCGAATCGGCCGGCCATGTTGAACAGCGAGAGCACGCCGACGAAGCCGGCCGCCGCCGTGACCGCGACCGACGAGTCGCCGCCGGCGTCGCGGAAGAAGTCCTGGATCATCGGACTGGCCTGCTCGAGGATGCCGATGCCGGCCGTCACGTTGCAGAAGAGCACCACCCAGAGCAGCCAGAACGAGCGGGTCTTGATGGCGTTGGCGGCGGACACGCTCGCGGTGGTGACCAGCGGCTTCGCGGCGACCTGCGACGGGTCCCAGCCGGCCGGCTGCCAGCCCTCGGCGGGCACCCGGATGTTGGCGACGCCGAACATCATGATCACGAAGTAGGCGATGCCGAGGGTGAGGAACAGGGCGACCAGGGCGCCGCCGGAGGCGGTCGAGGTGGCGACGTTCGGGTCGTAGCCGTCGTCGTAGAAGCTCATCAGCTGCCGCGACAGCGGGCCGGCGACCAGCGCGCCGCCGCCGAAGCCCATGATCGCGAGACCGGTGGCGAGGCCGGGACGGTCCGGGAACCACTTGATCAGGGTGGAGACCGGGGAGATGTAGCCGATGCCCAGACCGATGCCGCCGAGTACGCCGTACCCGAGGTAGAGCAACCACAGCTGGCCCGTCGCGATGCCCAGCGCACCGACCAGGAAGCCGGTCGCCCAGAACGACGCGGACACGAACATCGCCTTGCGCGGGCCGTTCGCCTCCACCCAGGTGCCGCCCACCGCGGCCGAGAGCCCCAGCATGACGATCGCGATGCTGAAGATGATCCCGATCTCGGTCTGGCTGGCGTCGAAGTGCTTGACCAGCGAGTTCTTGTACACGCTGGTGGCGTAGACCTGACCGATGCACAGGTGCACGGACAGCGCTGCGGGCGGGATCAGCCACCGGCTGAAGCCCGCCGGGGCGACGGACCGCTCCCGGTCGAGCGCGGACAGCACCGACATCTGGACCCACCTCCATCGATGGCTCGGATCGGGAAGATCGTAAGCCCTCACGTCGGGTTCCGCTTCGCCGAAGGGACACTCGTGAGCCGGGTGCTGCGTCCGCGCGCCAGGCGGCGACTGCTCCACGCCGTCCTGGTGCTGGGCGTGCTGGCCGTCGGCGGCGTGGCCACCACCGTGGCCACGGTCCAGGTCGGCCGGGCCCACCAGCAGCTCGGCAAGCAGGCGATGGACCGGGCGATCCAGGACGTCACGGACGGCATCAAACGACGAGCTGGGGCACGGCGCCGGCGACGCGGTAGCAATATTTGTTAATTTCAGTATATCCTTT
>NZ_JBFAZH010001181.1:0-2366 GCF_040681735.1 Actinoplanes sp. NPDC051633
CCGAGCGCGAGCACCCGCTGTTCCGCGGCGTCGACGTCGTCGACCCGGATGTCCAGGTGCAACTGCTGCGAACCGTGCGGGTCGGGCCAGCTCGGTGCGACCCATTCCGGGGATCGCTGGAAGGCCAGCTCGCGAGCGCCCGGCTGGGTGCCGATGACCACCCAGTCCGGGTGGTCCTCGTTGACCCGCATACCGAGCACGGACGCGTAGAACTGCGCCAGCGACCTGGGGTCGGGACAGTCGAGAACGGTCTTCTCCAACCGGCCGATCATTGTCTCGGACCTTTCTGCGAGCGGCGGTCTCGTGGCCCAAAGTGCGGGGGGTTCCGGCAGGCCGTCAGGTCAGGGCGACCACGGCAAGGCCGGCCGTGTTGACCACGATGCCCACGCCGGCGACCAGCGAAACGCCGGCGACCTTTTGCCGGAAGTAGGCAGAGGGCGACATCATCGAGACGCGGGTGTCGAGCCAGACGATGGCCAGCACCACGACCAGCATCACGCCCGCGCCGACGAGCGGGGAGATTCCGGGGAGCGCGAGCACCATGCCGACCGCGGTGAGGACGATGGCCGGGACGATCTGCACGGCATCGGCGGCGTACACGACATAATCCAGGACCACCTTCTCGGAGAGATAGTCGGGGATGGCCTCGTCCTTGGCCTGCGCGTACGGCTTCGACCGGTCTATCCAGGTCTTGACCTCCTTCCTCGCTCGCGACGTCAGCAGCGGGTTGACCAGGAGCAGCAGGATGGCGGCGAGAAACGGGAAGGCATCGCTCATCAGGGTGTCGCTGCCCGGGCATCGACCTGGAGAACGAGCGAGGGCCGGAGATCACCCGCGCCGGAGTGGCCTATGCACGACCACGAAACGGCCACCTCGATGGCTTCATCGTCGCGTCGACGCAAGGCGATGAGACGCCGGTCGACGTCGCGAGCGCGGCCCGCCTCGGTGCGACCCGGCCGGGATCTGCGACGGGCGGGAACGTAGACATCGTCTTCGGCCCAGACGTTCTCCAGCACTCCGTCGTTGACGAAGGTGACACCGTCGGTGCACCGGGATCGGAGAGCGACCCGGTACGGCAACGGCGAATCGCTGGTGACGCGCACGCGATGGGTGTCGCCGGCGCCGTTGACGACGCACGGGTCCGCGGCGCACGCGACGAACGTACGCACCGTCAGGAATCCCGGCTCGTTGACCGCCTTCGTGTGACACTTCGCCCAAGGGCTTGGCTCGTGAAGCTTCGGCTGATCCACCATCAGGGTCGCCTCCCTTCGAGGCCGCGCGACTCCCGCCGCCAACGTCCTGGCGCTACGTCGAGGACCGCCGCGGCCACCTCCGGCCGGGTGGTCTCGCGGGCGACCCACCGAAGCTCCGGTCCGAAATGATCCACGCCGACGGCGCTGATGACGACCGACGGCGGCACTCCAGGGCCACGGTTGAGGCGGTGGAACGCGATGTCGAGGTCGGGCAGATCCCAGCGGATGAAGTCGCACCCGCTGATCCGGTCCTCGGCGGCATCGAGCACCTCGGGACCCCAGCCGGCGATCCTCTCGCCGTGGATGGTCACGATGCCGTACGCCTCCGGTTCGCCGGCGGCGAGGTTGCGGCACAGATTCAGGAACTGTTCCGGCGTGCAGTGCCCACTCCAGCTCACGACGGTCCCGTCCGCACCGGGGTCGAGCATGACGAAGTCGTCGGCGCCGATCGCGTACCGGACCAGTCCGCCGCCGGGGGTGGGAATCACATCGGGCGGCGGCAGCGGTTGAGCGGTGGCAGCGAGCCGGCTCGCGTATTCGTCGCCGGCCCTGTCGAGTTCCGCTCTGACGTCCGACAGCTGGCCCCAGAAGTCGTACACCGAGTCGCTGGGCCTGACCAGGTCGGCCGTCTGGAGCTCCCTCGTCACCTGCTCCAGCGACGACTCCTGGTATCGCCGCAGCTCGGTGCGCAGCACCTCGGCGACGTCGTCGAGCCGGTCCCGCACGTGCCGGTCGACAACGTCGACCCGGGCGTTCCAGTGTTCGGCCAGCCAGAGCGTCAGCTCCTCCCGGCGACGACGACGGGCGCTCTTGCCCAGCAGAGCGGCCGCCGTCAACACCAGCGCACCGCCCACGAATGCGCCGAAGACGGGGACGACCGAAACAGCCGCTGCGGCTGCCACCGCTCCGGAGGCGGTGCCGCTCGGGTCGGGCGGGACGGGTATCTCGGCCACCCGGACGTCCGCCAAAGGCATCACCGCGGTGGCCGGAACGCGTTCGTACACCGATGGATCGCCGGTGGCCTCCAGGGATCGCTCGGCGTCGACGACTATCTGCCGCACGCCGTCGGCGGCGTCGGCCGCAAGTCGTGCCAGCACCGACGCGAACGACGAC
>NZ_JBFAZH010001182.1:0-2360 GCF_040681735.1 Actinoplanes sp. NPDC051633
GTCCGCGTTGAGTAGCCCACAAATCCCCGTATGCACGCCCAGTCTGCCGAGTACCGCCGTCAGGTAGCTGCCGCGTGCGCCGGCGTGATCGGCCACAGCGGTGTTCGCGGAGTCGGCCTGTTCCACCAGGCCGGCCCCGCGACGGCGGGTGTTGCGCCGGCTGCTGACGCCGAGCGTGGCGGTCAATGCGCTGGCGACCCCGTGACCCATGGCGTCGGTGACGCTGAAGTGCAGCAGTTCGCGGGCGAGGCTGTAGTCGGAAGGTGTCGCCGCCGACGCTCGCAGCCGGTTCCAGCCAGCCGGAGAGGGTGAACGCGCCGGCCTCGCAGGTGAATGAGGGGGCAACAGCCGCCGCTGGATCTCTGCCGAGAGGGTGAACGTGGTGGTCCACTGCCCCATACGAACAGATCGGTGTACCGACGGTTCGCGATCACCACAAAGGCCAGGGCGTGCGCGGTGCGGCCGATCTCCGCCAGCACCTCCGGGCCGGGCTCGGCCGGCAACACCCTCTCCAGCAGGCCGATCACCTCGCCGCGATCAGTCACCGGCGCCAGCACCGCCCACCCGTCGGCCTGTGCGCTCACCTGCAGCGTCTGGGTGCGCAGCGCCTGCCCGGCGACCCTCGTCGAACGGCAGCACGGAGGCGACCTCGTGGCCATTCCGGCGACCTGCCTCGATTCCCGATAACGAGCTTGCGGGCGACGAGGTGTGGGCCAACCGGACCAGCGCCCGGCCGCTGAGGTCCGCATCAGGAAAGAGGCGGTACGCGCCCGCAGCGCCGTCCCCAATTCCCGCGTGACCGCCTCGACCGCGTCGACCGGCGAGGCGTTCTGCGCGGCGACCACCATGCCGGCCAAGACGGCGTCTCGGCTTGATTCACGCTGGGAGCATACGAAATGCCGGCTGACGACGTCGGCAACGTCCCCACATCGATATGCAGACCCGGCTGGGAGGGGCGAGAGCTGTTTAGTCGTTGATCGTACGGGTATGTACGGTCGTTGCTTCCCGGGCCATCGGAGGACTGCATGTCGACGGACGCCATTGTCATCCTCAAAGACGATCACAAGAAGATCAAGAAACTGTTTCGCGAATTTCAGAACGCCGGCGAGAATGCCGAGGCGGCCAAGGGACGCATCGTCAAGCAGATCATCGAAGAATTGACGGTGCACACCTACCTCGAGAATGAGGTCATGTACCCCGAGGTGCGCAAGTTGCTGCCTGCCCTCGAGGACGACGTACTGGAGTCGTACGAGGAACATCACGTCGCGGACATTCTCTGCGCCGAGTTGGCCACCATGGACGCCGGTGATGAGCGTTTCGACGCCAAGACGACAGTGCTCATCGAGAACGTCACGCATCATATCGACGAAGAAGAGCACGACTGGTTCCCACAGGTCCGTGAGGGGGTCGGCCGGAAGCAGCTGCAGGAGTTGGGCGCTCGGATGAACGACATGCGGGAGAAGGCCCCGCGCAGCCCCGCGCAGCCGTCGGCACTCAAGAAGGCTGTCGACGCCGTCATCGACTGATGCTTGACAGCGTCGGATCCGCAGCGAGGCGGATCCGGTCGCAGCCTTCGGCCTTAGCCCGGTGAAGCGCCTCGTCGGCAGCCGAGAGGTCGGGGAGCGTCGTTCCGGAGGATGACGGCGCGGCTCTGCATCGCGGCCTGCATCTGCACGGCCAGGTTCGCATTCACGGCACCTAACCATCGGTATCTCGATCGGTCAGGACGACCTGTTCCCGACGGCGAGACAGCCGCCTTCGCCGACGACGACCAAACGATCTTGGTGACAGTTGTGCGCCGGGCCGACTCGGCCTTGACAGACACCCCAGTGGGGCGACCCGCTGACAATCCTCAAGATCAACGCTCAGATCGACTATGACACCGCACCGCTGGTTCGGCTTGCCTTATCGCAGATTCCGGTGCTACTCGGCGGCGGCCGGCGTCTGTTCGAGGTGCTGCCGTCGCGCGGCGAGCTGGACATTGTCCGGGTGATCGACCCTCCGGAGGCCACCCACATTCGCAATCGCATCCTCCGCTGACCCGACCGCCGGCTCAAAGACTCATCGGCGTGCGAAGACATTCACAGTCGGCCACCTGGGCCCGGTCAAGCGTTCGGACCTCGTCACGGGCAGCCGAGCGCGACGGGTCGGCGAAACGTCAACGCGTTGGGCTGCTATTGAGCGACTCCCGTCCTGTGCCCGCCTTTCTCAACCTTCGGGCAAAGACCGACGTGGCCGTCACACCCGTCACCGTCATCACCTTCCACGCCGATGTCCATACCGGACGGTTACGGCGAGCCGGCGTGCCGGTGAAGGTCGGCACGCCGACCCACATCCTGCCGAACGATAGGCGACGAGGC
>NZ_JBFAZH010001183.1:0-2357 GCF_040681735.1 Actinoplanes sp. NPDC051633
CGCCAGGCGGCGCAGCCGGGTGTGGTCGGGCGGGTCGCGGTCCAGGAAGGACATGTCGGCCTCGGGCGCGGTGTTGGCCTGGTGGTTGCGTACGCCGAACCGCCGGTCCCGCAGCACGAGGTTGCACACGCGATGGCTTCCGGTGACGAAGTTCCCGAGCCGGGTGGGCAGCAGCGTCCCCTGCCGCCGCACGTCGTCGTAGATCGCGTAGGGGTCGTCGCGCCCGTACCGCAGGTGCAGCCGCGACATCGGGTCCCGCCGCACGTGCCCGTACCAGGCGAACTCCAGCCGCCGCCGGTAGAGCCCGTACGCGAAGGACAGCTCCCTACGCATTGTCCCGGATCCAGGCGTCGATCAGGCCGCCGAAGTGGCCGAGGAACCGGTCGTGCTCGTGCGCCGGGTACGTGCTGCGGACCGTCTCGTCGAGCAGCGTCCGGAACTCCGGCGACCGCACCCACTCGTAGACCATCTCGTCGACGTGCGACAGGTGCCGGGCGCAGAACTCGTGGTAGCGCTCGACGTCGAAGTAGTCGTCGGCGAGCTTGCGGTAGCCGGCCAGCTTCTCCGCGTACGAGAGGTCGTCACGGTCGCCGATCGCGAAGTAGTCGGCCGAGTTCATGTCCAGCCGGGGCTTGCGGCCGGTGACCACGCAGAACACCGTCCACCGCAGCAGCGCCGACATCGCCCACGGGAAGTAGTAGTGCAGCGAGGTGATGGCCACGTCGGGGCAGGCGTTGGCGTAGTCGATCGGGTACACCTCGTCGCCGCGGATCAGCGACTCGCAGGAGTTGAACTCCCACCGGAAGAACGCGTTGATCAGCCGCGAGATGGTGATCACCTCGTCGCCGGTCTCCGGACTGAGGAAGTCGTGCTCGACCGCGTACCGGTCGAACATCGGCAGCTCGGGCCGGAACTTCATCACCATGGTCTCCGGCCCGATGGTCAGCGAGCGGGCGAACACGTCGTAGTTCTCGACCGACGCCTGCAGGTGCATCAGCCGCTCGCCGGAGGCGTCGTAGGCGGCGTGCAGCTCGTCCGCGTTCCGGATCTTGGAGACGCCGACCCAGGCGCCGCCGTCGTAGGGCTTCATGAACATCGGGTAGCCCACCGACGCGGCCAGCTCGTCGAGGTCGAAGGACCGGTTGTAGCGCTTGGACGTGTACGCCCACCGCGAGTTGTCCAGCGGGTTCTTGTACGGCACCAGCACCGTCTCGGGCACCTTGAGGCCGAGCCGGATCATCGCGCAGTACGCCGCGTGCTTCTCCATCGACTGGAACGTGAACGGGCTGTTCAGCAGGTACACGTCGTCCATCAGCGCGGCCTTCTTGAGCCACTCGCGCGGGTGGTAGTACCAGTACGCGAGCCGGTCGATCACCAGCTCGTGTCGGGGCTTCGAGCGCAGGTTGAACGGCTCGATGGTGACCCGGACGCTTCTGACGTCGTGGGTCCGCCCGGCGTCGTCCTTCACCACCCCCACCCTCCGCAGCAGGGCCTCGTACGCCCGCGGCCAGTCGTCCTCAGTGCCCAGCAACAATCCGATGAGATGCTCGACGTCGGCCACGGTCGCCTCCCGGGTCAGCACACGGTCAGAACACTTCTTTCACAAGCGCGGTCAGGTACGGGTCGAGGGTGTCGCGCCATCCGGTCCAGGTGTGCGCGTCGGGCACCTCCGCGAAGGTCACGTCGTAGCCGTGCCCGCGCAGCACGGCCGCCATGTCGGCGTTGTTCGCCAGGTTCTCCTCCACCGCACCACAAGTAATGGCGATCGGCACGGCAGGACCGTCGGCACGGCGGCGGACCCGCCCGGTGAACCGGACGATCCGAAGGTACCGCCGGAAGCCGGACTCCTGGCGGTCGAAGCGCGGCTGGAAGAGGCTGGCCGACTGCAGGAACAGCGCGGCGAAGCGTTCCGGGTGCCGGCGCTGGGCGTGCAGCATCGCCAGGCCGCCGAGACTGGCGCCGACGCCGACGACCCGATCGGACGCGCCGAGCTCGGCGGTGACCTTGGGCAGCACGTCGTCGGCCAGCGACCGGGCATAGTCCGGGCTCGCCGAATACCACTCGAGGCGCTCGCCCGGCGGCAGCAGGACCAGGTGGTACGGCGGCACGCGGCCGGCGCCGATCATCGCGGCGGTGTAGCGGCCCAGCCCGCCGAACCTGTCGTAGTCGGGGCCGTCGTGCGCGACCACGACGCCGGTCGCCGGGACGCGCGGCGACCACACGCGGGCGATCATCTCGCTGCGCAGACGGGGCAGCGGCAGGTAGAGGTCGCGCCAGTCGCCGGGCGCCGGCGCCCAGGTCAGCCAGGCCGGCTCTCGATACTCCGGGCAGCGCAGCTCGGAGGAGTCGCCGAACCC
>NZ_JBFAZH010001184.1:0-2356 GCF_040681735.1 Actinoplanes sp. NPDC051633
GCAGCGTCGTGCCGTCCACCAGGCTGTTCAGCGTGTACCAGGCCTCGGTGCTCCACAGCGACACGCCGGAGGTCGAGGTGAACGGCCGCGGCGAGCGGACGTGCACCACCCGGCCGGGCTTGAGCCCGGACAGCTTGAGCGTCACCTTGAGCCGGTCGGCGGACAGCGTGGCCGAGGTGACCGGCAGGGCCTCCTCGTCGACCTTCGGGCCGCCGTAGGCCGGGGTGGAGACGTAGCGCCACTGCTCGGCCCGGTACCGTGCGGCCAGCTGGGCCGCGGTGGTGGCCGAGACGGGCTGGGTGTACTCCAGCTCGAAGCCGTCGGCGACGGCCCGCATCGCCTTGATGTCGAAGACGCTGGTGCTGTTGGGGGTCAGCTTCTGCAGCCCGTACGTCAGTTTGCCCTCCTGGCCCCAGTTGCCGCCCGCGCCGAGCCCGCCGGCGTAGAGCGCGCCGTCCGGGCCCTGGCTCAGGCGCAGCACGCCGACCTCGAGGCCCTGGGTGAGCCGGAAGACCGCGCCCTGGTACTCGCCGTTGACCTTCTCCAGGAAGGCGCGCTGGACACCGCCGTAGGTCACGTCGCCGAAGACCATCTGCCCGGCGTACGGGCCGGAGTTGAGCAGCAGCGGGGTGCTCGGCGAGTTGGCGATCTCGTTGTGCGGCAGCCACAGCACCGGCTGGGTCACCGGCTGGTTGTCGAACGGGCCGTCCGGGTTGGTGTAGTGGCCGAAGAACCGGTTGGGCTTGATGTGCACCAGCTTGTTGGCGGGCAGCCAGCCGCCCTGGTTGTCGGTGACGAAGATGTCGCCGTCGGGTCCCCAGCCGAGGCCGTTCGGCGTGCGCAGGCCGCCGGCCACGTACTCGACCGCGCCGGTGGTCCGATTGATCTTCAGGGTGGTGCCGCGGTTGGGCGAGCCCTGCGGTTCGGTGGTGGCGCCGCCGAGGTTGATCGACACCGACAGGTTCAGGTAGAAGAACCCGTCCTTGTAGAGCAGGCCGAAGGCGAACTCGTGGAAGTTGCCGTCGAACGGCCACGTGGCGACCCGGCGGTACTGGTCGATGGTCCCGTCGCCGTTGGTGTCGTTGAGCTCGGTCAGCTCGTGTTTCTGGGAGACGTAGATCTTCCCGTCGACGATCTTCAGGCCCATCGGCTCGCGCAACCCGGTCGCGATCCGCTTGTAGGTGACCTGGCTCGGTGACGTGCTGCCGGTGACTCCACTGAGGACGTACACCTCACCGGCGATCGCGTCGCTGCCACCCCAGGTGGCGATCGCGAGGCGCCCGTCGGGGTACCAGTCCATCGCGCTCACCTGCGGGTTGAAGCCGTTCGGGCGCAGGTTGGTGAGCGTGTAGCCGGGATGCACCGAGTTGAGCGGCAGGCCGTCGCCGGGGCCGTCCCCGGCGCTCTCGCAGTCCTTGCGGCCGGGCGCGGTCACCCGCACCACGCCGGCGTCGGTGCTCAGCGCCGAGTTCGGTACGACCGCGAAGGCGCTCGCGCCCGGCGGCCGCCACTCGAGGGTCAGCTGCTGGCCGCCGTCGCGCTCGAAGAAGTCGATCCGCAGCGCGTGATAGCCGGCCGTCAGAGCGACGCCGCCCTCCACGGCGACGGCGCCGTGCAGGCCGTCGTTGTTGATGATCAGCGCGTCGTCGATCAGCAACCGGGAGCCGTCGTCGCTGGTCAGCCGGAACGTGTAGGTGCCGGCCGTGGTGATGTTCACGTTGCCGATGACCTCGGTCTGGAACTGGTTCTCCAGACCGAAGTCGGCGGCGGTGGTCCAGTTGATCGTCGGCATGAGCTTGTCGACGTTGGGGGTCTGGCCGGACTTCAGCGTGCAGATCGCGTCACGGGCGGTCTGCAGGTCGTAGGTCCGCAGCGTGACGCCGGGCTGCTGGGGCGGAACGGCGGCGGCCGCGGGCAGGGCGTGCAGGGCAGGCAGGAGGGAGGCGACGACGACAGCGACGGACAGCGATACCAGCTTCATGGGACACGCTCCAGGGCTAATCGACAAATGTCGATGCCCGGATACGTTAAGCAGGTTCTGACTCGAAGTAAACAACTTCGACAAGATCCGGCAATACTTTTGTCACCGGCGGCGAAAGTGCACGTGCTATGCAGGTCAGGCGGCGATGGCCGGCAGCAGGGTTTCGAGCCCGGTCCAAATGCGGGTGGAGTTGTGCGAATGGAACGCCGCGCCCGAGTAATACGTGCGGTTGCGGCCCTGCAACCCGTTGAGCCGGCGGTAAAAGCCGCCCGCGATCGCCGTGGCCGGGACGTGCAGCTCGAACGGCGCATGGCTCTTGAAGATCTCGAGATCCTCGAAGACCACCGGGTACGTGCCGGCCTTCGCGACCCGCTC
>NZ_JBFAZH010001185.1:0-2346 GCF_040681735.1 Actinoplanes sp. NPDC051633
TGCTCGAGTCGCTGGTCCAGTCGATCGCCACATCGCTGCGGCTGCCGTACGTGGCCGTCGAGCGGCCGGACGGCACCCGCCTGGCCGAGCATGGGGTGCCCGGTCCGAACAGGGAACGCTGGCCCTTGGCGTACGAGCAACGGCATGAGGGATTCCTGGTGGCCTCGCCGCGCCGTGGCGAGGACGTCTTCGACGACCGCGACCAGGCGTTGCTGCGCGACGTCGCCGAGCAGGTGGGAGTCGCCGTGCACGCGGTCGGCCTGACCACCGAGCTGCTGGTCTCCCGCCAGCGATTGGTCACCGCACGGGAGGAGGAGCGCCGGCGGCTGCGCCGGGAACTGCACGACGGCCTGGGTCCGGTGCTCACCGCCGTGGGTCTGAACCTCGACGCGGCACAGTCCGGAGTGGACACCGACCTGGCGGCCGCGCGGACCCATCTCGGGAACGCGAAGGAGGCGACGACGCAGGCGCTGAGCGACCTGCGCCGGCTCGTACACGACCTGCGACCGCCTGCCCTCGATCTCGGGCTCGCCGCCGCGCTGCGCGTTCAGATCGACCGTCTCACCGCGGGCTCGGCGCTGTCGGCCACCGTCGCGGCTCCCGAGCTGCCCGAGTTGCCCGCCGCCGTGGAGGTGGCGGTGTTCCGCATCGCCGTCGAAGCCGTCACCAACGCCGTACGCCACAGTGACGCCGCCCGGTGCGAGGTGTGCCTGAGCGCCACCGACGACGAGCTGGTCCTGCGCGTCCACGACGACGGAACCTCCACCCAGCCGTGGACGCCCGGCGTGGGCATGACAGCGATGTGGGAACGCGCTGCCGAGCTGGGCGGCACGTTGCGGGCCGGACCGACGGAAACCGGTGGCGCCACGGTCGTCGCCGCCTTCCCGCTCGCGAGGATCGACCGATGATCCGCGTTCTTCTCGCCGACGACCACCCGCTCGTACGCCAGGGACTGCGGGCGGTGTTCGCGACCACCTCCGACATCGAGGTGGCCGGCGAGGCGGGCGACGGAGCCGAGGCCGTGCGCAGCACGGTCCGGCTGTCCCCGGACGTCGTCGTGATGGACCTGCAGATGCCCGGCCTGCACGGCACCGAGGCCACCCGGCAGATCCTCGACCGCAAGCCCGGCACCACCGTGCTGGTGCTCACGATGTTCGAGGACGACGACGCGGTGTTCGCCGCCATGCAGGCCGGAGCCACCGGGTATCTCGTCAAGGGCGCGGACGGCGCGGACATCATCGCGGCCGTCCGCGCCGCTGCGGCCGGGCAACCTGTGTTCGGGGCGGCGCTGGCCGGGCGCCTGCGGCGGTGGTTCGCCAGTCCACCGCCGCGCGACACACCCTTCCCGCAACTCACCGAGCGCGAGTTGCAGATCCTCGACCACCTGGCCGCCGGGATGTCGAACACCGAGATCGGCCGGCAGCTGCACCTGTCGGCGAAGACCATCGCCAACAACGTGTCGACCATCCTGACCAAACTCCGGGTGTCGCAGCGCACGCAGGCGATCGTGCAGGCCCGGGAGGCCGGACTCGGCCGCCTGGGTCGGCGCACCGATCCGGACCCGTGATTCGTGGGCGGCCGAACGGATGCCGGCCGCGCCGGCGTCAGTTCACGAGGTCGGGGAACGTTCCGAAGGGGCCCACCGGGCCGCAGGACATCGTCAACCGCACGACGCCGGTGGGAATTGTGGAGAACGGAGGCCGGGAGGGTGGCTCGGCGGTGACGCCCAGCGTGATGTGCGGGCGATAGTCCTCGTCCACCAGGCCCAACGGGGTGTGCCCGAGCCGCAGGAACTCCTGGTGCAGGGCGTCCAGCTCGGGACTCCGGATGATCTCCAGGCCGAAGTAGTAGCCGCCGGTCGGGACGTAGTGGTCGCCGGGTGGGATCACCGAGTAGAGCAGGCCGATGATTTTTCCGCGGAAGGTCCGGCCTCGGTGGGGTGCGGTCGCCGCGACGATGCCGGCCACGTGGTCCTCGGCGCATTCGACGTGCAGAACCGACACGTGCGGTGGCGCATCGCCGCCGAGAAGCATGAGCGGCTCGTGGCCGTCGCCGATCGCGTGTGAGAGCTCGACCACCGACCGTGACGTCTCCACGTCCGGCCGCAGCACCACGCCGTAAGCCACGTGGATCACGCCCTTTCTCGTGTTGTGCCGAGCCGACCATTGTGTCAGCGCCGGCTGCCAGTGGATGTCAAGCGGATTGCAGGCGCCGGCCGGGACGGTGAGGTCCGAACCCAACGGAAAGGACCTGACATGAAGCTGCTGCGCAACCATGGATGGCGGATCGCCCTCGTCGCCTCCGGCGTCGTCATGCTCGCCGGAGCTCCGCGGCACCCCGGCTCCG
>NZ_JBFAZH010001186.1:0-2346 GCF_040681735.1 Actinoplanes sp. NPDC051633
GCTGGCGCCGGGTCTGGCCAGCGGGCGTACCCCGCTCTCCGGCCGCACCCCCGAGTACCTCGGCGAGGATCCGCTGCTCACCGGCCTGATCGCCGCCGCCGGCGTGCGCGGCATCCAGCACGACGATCGGGTGCTCGCGACGCTCAAGCACTACGTGGCGAACGAGCAGGAGCTCGACCGCCAGAGCAGCTCCTCAAACGCCGACGAGCGCACCTTGCGCGAGATCTACGATCTCCCGTTCGAGATCGCCGTGCACCGCGGACGGCCGGCGAGTGTGATGTGCTCCTACAACCAGATCAACCACGTGTATGCCTGTGAGCACCCGCGCCTGAACTCGGTGCTCAAGCGGGACATCGGTTTCGACGGCTACGTGATGTCCGACTTCGGCTCGGTGCACTCCACCGCCGCGAGCCTCGTCAACGGCCTCGACCAGGAGCTCAACCGCCCGATCTGGTTCACCCCCGCGCGCCTCGACGCGGCGCTCGCGGCCGGCGAGATCACTCAGCGGCAGATCGACGCCGCCGCGTTCCGGGTGGTCCGTGCCTACCTGCGCGGCGGCCTCTTCGATCACCCGCTGCCGGCGACGCCGGTGGCGGACGCCTCGACTCCGGCGCACAAGGCGATCGCCCGCGCCACCGCCGAGCAGGGTTCGGTCCTGCTGAAGAACGACGGCCTGCTGCCGTTGCGCCCGCGTCCCGGCGACGAGATCGCGGTGATCGGCCCGACCGCGTCGAGCACGCCGACCGGCGGGATCAGCGCGAGCTCGGTCTGCAGCCTGCCGTGGCGCTTCGGCAACCCGACGACGCTGCAGTGCGAGGACCTGGTCGCGCCGCTGGACGGAATCCGGTCGCGGGCGGCGCGGGACGACGCCACGGTGACGTTCGACGGCGGCAGCGACGTGGCGGCGGCTGCCGCGGCCGCGGCCCGGGCGGACGTCGCGGTGGTTTTCGGGTACGTGCGGATGGGCGAGTTCGCCGACCTCGCCGACCTGCGGCTGCAGGGCAACGGCGACGAGCTGATCGCCGCGGTGGCCGCCGCCAACCCGCGGACCGTGGTGGTGCTGCAGACCGGCAGCGCGGTCGAGATGCCGTGGCTCGGCGGGGTGCCCTCGGTGCTGGAGACCTGGTACGGCGGCGAGCAGATGGGCCCGGCGCTGGCCGCCCTGCTCTTCGGTGACGCATCGCCGTCCGGCAAGCTGCCGATGACCTTCCCGCGGCGGCTCGCGGACACTCCGACGGCGGTCTCGCCGGCCCGCTATCCGGGCGTCGTGGCCGACGGCATCCGACAGGTCGAGTACGGCGAGGGGCTGGCGGTAGGCCACCGCTGGTACGAGAGCCAGGGCATCACGCCGCTGTTCGCGTTCGGGCACGGGTTGTCGTACACGACGTTCGCCTACCGAGAGTTGGAGGTGCGGCGGGCCGGCGGCGAAATGCGGATCCGGTTCCGGGTGACGAACACCGGCCGGCGTACGGGCACCGAGGTCGCCCAGGCGTACCTGACGCTGCCGCCGTCCGCCGGGGCGCCGGGCCGGCGCCTGGCCGGTTGGTCGCGGGCCGCGCTCGCTCCGGGCGCGCACCGGGACGTGGAGATCCGCCTGGACCGCGACCTGCACCTGACGGAGATCTTCGACCCTGCCCGCGGCGACTGGACCACGGCCCGCGGGGCCTACGAGATCCACGTGGGCGGCTCGTCGGCGACCACGCTCCGCAGGTCGTTCCGCCTATGGTGAGCGGGTGGACGATGATCGGGCAGCCATCGCCGAGCTGGTGCGGACGTTCTTCGCGGCCTTCACGTCGGGCGGGAGTCTCGACGAGCTGCGGGCGGTTCTGCTGCCCGGCGCGGTGATCGTGCGGACCTGCGGCGGCGAGCCGGCCGTCCACGACGTCGACGGCTTCATCGCGCCGCGGCGGGAGCTGCTGACCGGCGGGAGGCTGACCGGCTTCCGGGAGTGGCCGCTGGACGGGCACACCGAGATCTTCGGCGACATCGCGCACCACTTCGGCGGCTATGCGAAGGAGGGCGTGCTCGACGGCGAGCCGTTCACCGGCCGCGGGATGAAGACGATGCAGTTCGTCCGCACCGCCGCCGGCTGGCGGATCAGCGCCGTGGCCTGGGACGACGAACGCCCGGGTTCTCCGGCCCGTAGGAGCACACCTACTCCCACGCGTGCAGTTTCTCGGGGTTGAGGACCGCCCAGATGTGCTTGATGCGGTCGCCGGCGATGTCGAACGCGTACACCACGATCGTCACCCCGCCGCGCCGGCCGACCAGGCCGGGGCGGCCGTTCACCGTACGCTCCAGCAGCGCCACGCCGGCCGCCTCCAGGGCCATACCGGCGAAATAGCC
>NZ_JBFAZH010001187.1:0-2345 GCF_040681735.1 Actinoplanes sp. NPDC051633
CGGCCGCAGGGCCAGGCCGATGAGCACGGGCGCGACCGGTGGCCGCCGGAGCAGCGCGCAGATCAGCTCCACCGAGCCGGAGTCGGCCCAGTGCAGGTCGTCGAGCAGCAGCACCAGGGGCGTCCTTGAGGCCAGCGCCTCCAGCACCTGACGCACGGCCCGGTGTGTCCGATAGCGCGGATCCCCGCGACCGGTCCCCTCTGCGGACGACGCCGGCCAGGACGGCAGCACGTGCCCGAGCTCGGCGCGAGCCTCCTTGTCGACGCCGTCCAGCGGGCCGGCCCCGATCGCCCTCAGATACTCGTCCAGCGCGTCGACGAAGAGCCAGAACGGCAGGTCACGCTCGAATTCCGAAGCGCTTCCGGCCAGCACGAGCATGCCCCGCGCGTCGGCCCGCGTGCCCAGCTCGGCGAGCATGCGGCTCTTGCCGATGCCCGGCTCACCCGCCAGCAGCACCACCCGTGCCCGGCCGGCGCCGAGCGCGTCGAGGACGACGTCGAACGTGTCCAGTTCGGCGCCGCGTCCCACCAGGTCGCGACCGCGGTCCCCCATTCTTGAAGAGCATGCCGTGCCGCCGCCTCCGGGACCAGGGTGTGGCTCAGGGTTGTACCCCGATGTCGGCGGGCGCCGCAGCGGCGAGGCTCACTCCTGTGCCGCACTTCCTGCTCCACAACCGACACAGCGCCGACGACTGCGGGGTCGTCTTCGCCGCCTTCCGCGGATTCGCCAGCCCGCTGCGGCACACCGACGCGTTCGCCTCGTGCCGCGGCGGCGGCCACGAGATCTGGTGGCGGGTCGCGGCCGAGGACGAAGCCGCGGCGCTTCGCCAGCTGCCGCGGTTCGTCGCCACCACCAGCACGGCGACCAGGATCGACCGGGTCGCGACGCCCTAGGAGGAGCCATGCTCACCGAGATCGGTCCCGTTCCGTTCAGCGTCACCCGCGCACGCCGGGCGGTGCGACGATGAACGCCACACTCCCGAGCCGCACCGAGGTCCTGATCGTCGGCGCCGGCCCGGCCGGGCTGACCCTCGCCTGCGCCCTGGCCGCGCGGGGCACCGACTTCGTGCTGATCGACCGGGCGGACCGGGGCGGCAACACCTCCCGGGCCGCCGTCATCCACGCCCGCACCCTCGAGGTCCTCGACGACCTCAAGGTGAGCGACGAGCTGTGCCGCCGCGGCATCGTGGTCCCGCGCTTCGTGATCCGCGATCGCGACCGGGCGCTGCTGAAGGTGCCGTTCGACGGGCTGGACACGCGGTTCCCGTACACGCTGATGCTGCCGCAGAACCAGACCGAGGAGGTGCTCGGCGAACGTCTCGAGGCGGCCGGCGGAACCGTGTACTGGCGGCACGCCCTGACCGCGCTGGAGACCGGCGGCGACGGCGTGACGGCGACCGTCGACGGGCACAGCATCCACGCCCGGTACGTCGCCGGCTGCGACGGCATGCACAGCACCGTCCGGGAGCTGGCCGGGATCGGCTTCGCCGGTGAGCGGTACGAGCAGTCGTTCGTCCTGGCCGACGTAAGGATGCGCTGGCCGTTCGCGCGCGACGAGGTGCACCTGTGCTTCGCCCCGCGCGGCCTGGTCGTGGTCGCGCCGCTGCCGGATGACCGGTTCCGCATCGTCGCCACCCTCGACCAGGCGCCCGAGCAGCCGGGACTGTCCGATGTGCAGGCGCTGCTCGACGACCGCGGTCCGCGCAAGGCGCCGGCGGAGGTCACCGAGGTGGTGTGGAGTTCGCGCTTCCGCGTGCACCACCGCCTGGCCGAGAGCTACCGCCGCGGGCCGGTGTTCCTGGCCGGGGACGCGGCACACGTGCACAGTCCGGCCGGCGGCCAGGGCATGAACACCGGGATCCAGGACGCGGTCGCGCTGGCGGACGTGCTCGCCGGCGGCCCGGACACCTACGAGGCCGTCCGCCGGCCGGTCGCCGTCGATGTGGTGACCACCACCGACCGGCTCACGCGCGCGGCCACCGTGCGCAACCCGGTCGTCCGCACCGTCCGGAACACCGTCCTCGGCCTCGCCGGCCGGTCCGCAGCGGTGCAGCGGAAGCTCGCCATGAGCCTGTCGGGGCTCGCCCTGAACCAGCGGCGGTGAACCCGCGGCGGTCCGCTACGGCCTGCGGCCCGCTTCGGAGACGACCGCGGACCGGAGTACGGCGGCGGAGCTGAGGATCCCGCCGTTCCCATCGGTGACCCGCTCACCGAGATATTCGTAGGTCCTCGGGTCGAAGATGAGAGCGACGCGGGAGCCCTGCACCTCGTCGCGGGCCACGGCGACGCCGCTGCGGCCGGCCTCGTCGGTGACCGCGCCGACCACGGACACCCCCGGGATGCGGC
>NZ_JBFAZH010001188.1:0-2345 GCF_040681735.1 Actinoplanes sp. NPDC051633
AGCGCGCCCTCGAGCGCAAGAAGGTCGTGAAGATCCACGACGGCAGCGAGACCTGCGAGTGTCTGAAGCAGACCGCGATCAGCCCGGACGGCCGCCGGGGCCAGTACATCGAGTACACGTACCAGGCCGGCGACGACAAGAAGTGGTACGTCGCGGTGTGGTGGGACGACGGCGAGACGGACGCGGACGGCGCGGGCGTGATGACGATGCGGGCCGCGTGGGACCGCAAGACGCGCGACGCCGCGCGACCGCTGCGCGACCGGTTCGTCAGCTGGCGCTACCAGCTCACCGAGTAGCCTCGATCAGCACGTCCAGAGTCTCGCGCTGCCACGGGCCGGCGGTGATGACGACCGCGTGGTCGAGGCCCAGCTCGGCCAGGGCGTGCAGGCGGTCGGTCACCTGGGCGACGGTCTCGCCCGGGACGACCCGGGTGGCGATGGTCCGGTCGATGTCCGCCGGGTCGCGTCCCTCCTCCTCGCAATGGGCGGCGAGGACCTCGAGCTTGTGCCGGACCGTGCGGCCGCCGTCCGGGATGTCGAAGAGGTTGCACGCCTGGGCGTAACGGGCCACCATCCGCAGCGTCTTCTGCTCGCCGGCGCCACCGATCAGGATCGGCGGGTGCGGCCGGGTGATGGGAGCGGGGCGGCAGACGGGGTTCTGCGCTGCTGTGTGCGTACCCGTGAACGGTGTCTCGTCGCCCGACCACATCCGCAGCGCGAGCTGGACGACATCCTCGAGCTCCTCGAAGCGCTGCCGCGTGGGCGGCAGCGGCAGGCCGAGCATCTCGGCCTCGCCGGCGTGGTAGCCCGCGCCCAGGCCGAGCCAGGCGCGGCCGCCGGACAGCACGTCGATGGTCGTGGCGGCCTTGATCAGCAGCGCCGCCGGCCGGAACGAGACGGCGGAGACCATCGTGCCGAGCCGGATCCAGCGGGTGATCGAGGCGAGAAAGCCCAGCGTGGAATACGCCTCCAGCATCGGCTCGTGGGGCTCGGTGCCCGGCTCGGCCTGGATCAGGTGATCGGACACCCACAGGGTGTCGAGCCCGCCCTCGTCGGCCTGCCGGGCGATCGCGCCGAGCTCATCGAGCGAGGGCCAGGAGAAGTTGGTGACGCTGATGCTGACGCGCATGGTGTCGCTCCAATCCTAGAGTCACCCTAAGTTTATAGCTGCTCTGATAATATTGGCCAGTGGGATTGCGGGAGCTGAAGAAGGAGCGCACCCGGCGGCTGATCAGCGAGACCGCGCAACGGCTGTTCGCCGAGCGGGGCTTCGACGCGGTCCGGGTCGCCGAGGTGGCACGCGCCGCCGAGGTGTCCGAGGCGTCGGTGTTCAACTTCTTCCCGGCGAAGGAGGATCTGTTCTTCGCCGGGCTGGACGACTTCGGTGACCGCCTGGTGGCCGCCGTCCGGGACCGGGAGCCGGGTACGCCGGTCCTGGCCGCCTGCAAGCGGGAGATGCTGGGCGGCAACGCGTGGCTCGAAGCGATCGATGCGGGCGACGCCACGGCGCGGGAACGGGCACAGATGGTCGTCCGCGTGCTGGACGGCAGCCCGGCGCTGCAGGCCCGGGAACGGCGGGCGCTGGATCGCATCGGCGCCGCGCTCGCCCGGGAGCTGGGCGGTTCGCTGAACGACCAGGTGGTGGCCGGCGCGATCATCGGGCTGCACGCCGCGCTGATCCGGCTGACCCGCTCGCTGGCGGCGGACGGCACGCCGGGTGGCCTGACCGCCGCCGCGCACGACCAGGCCACCGAGGCGTTCCGCCTGCTGGAGAAGGGATTCGGCGCCTACTGAACCGGGGGCGGCGGGACGACGGCTTCGGCCCCCGGCGGCACGTTGCTCTTCGGGCTCTCGCCGGGGGTTGCGTCACCGCTCCGCCTCGGCGGTTCGCCCTTGACGGGCGGGATGCCGAACTGTGTCGAGGGGGTGGGTGCCGGGCTGTCAGCGGGCACCGGCGTCGTTCGGTCCGGATCGGCGAGCACCGCGTGGGCGCCGATGCTCACGCCGGCCAGCGCGACGACCCCCGCCGCGACACCGGCCGCGGCTCGCGTCGCGGTCCGGCGGTCGCCCGCCTTGCGGATGGCCGACGCCGGCTCGAGGAGGACGTACCCGGCGTCCGCGGACAATGCCGCGAACGCGCGCTCAAGTTCGTTCGACATCGGTGACCTCCAGGACGGTCATGTCTTCGACGTGTGGCTGATCTCGGCCGGGCGGCTGGTCTGCGCGGGGTGGCTGGTCTCCGCGGGGCGGCTGGTCTTGATCGGGCGGTGACAGGATCCGGGCCAGCTCGGTCCGCCCGCGGTGCAGCCGGGAGGTCACCGTGCCGACCGCGGCGCCGGTCTCGTC
>NZ_JBFAZH010001189.1:0-2336 GCF_040681735.1 Actinoplanes sp. NPDC051633
CCCACACGGTCACCGCCGCGTCGCCGCTCAAGCCCGCGCTCGACGACTGCGCGAGCCTGCGCGAGGTGATCCGGGTGGTACGCGAGGCGGCGGGCGAGGCCGGTGACTGGCGGGCCATCGTCGACGGTCTGCGGCCCGACCTGGACCGGCTGTGGGGTGCGCTGACCCCGGCGGAGCAGGGCGCGTTCCTGCGGCACCTGGCCCGGCCGTGGGAGTGTCACCGGCACCGGATGGCGCCGGCGGTCGCGAGCCGGGTCGCCCGGCTGCGCACCCAGGGCCTGCTCCGGATCCGGGCCGGCGGCCTGCGCGAGGTCAGCCCGGCCGCGGACGGCGGGCTGATCGCCGAGCTGGCGAGTGGGCCGCTGGCCGTCGGCGGCATCGTGAACTGTGCCGGCCCCGGGCTGCTGCCGGGCGCGGCCGGGTCGTTGCCGGCGGCGCTGATCGCGGACGGCGTCGCGCGGGTGGGACCACACGGGCTCGGTCTGGACATCGACCGGTCGGGCCGGCTGGTGGGCGCGGATGCGCGTACCCAGGAAGGGGTCTGGGTCCTGGGTCCGCTCCGCCGCGGAGCGCGGTGGGAGACCACCGCCGTGCCGGAGATCCGCGACCAGGCCCACCGACTCGCCCTGGACATCGCTGCCGACGTGCCGGTGCCCGCTCTCGCAGCGTGAGTAGCATCCCGATTCGGTAATAATGTCGACGTATGACGTGCACATTTCCGCAGGTCGCGCCCTTATTGACGGGCATCTACGAAACATTGTGTAAACCTTGACGCACCTTGAGTCGGCATCGAGAACGTTCAATACTGCGAGGGCACTCCCGGTGCGCCGAACCCCCGGCGCGCCACCCCACCCCCCTGGGAGGAACCCGTGCTCGATCCGAAGCTGCGCCGGCCGATCGTCGGCTTGGCCGTCGGCATCCTGATGGGCAGCGCCTTCGCCGCGTCACCCGCGGCAGCCGCCCCGACCGGCCAGGACGCGTCCACCAAAGCGTCCACCCTCGCTTCATCGCTGGAAAGCACGCTCGGCGACCGCACCGCCGGGTCCTACGTGGACTCCGCCGGCAAGCTGGTCGTCAACGTGACCGACGCCGCCACCGCCAAGTCCGTCGTCGCCGCCGGCGCCACCGCCCGCTACGTGACGCGCAGCGGCGCCAAGATGGCCGCCACCCAGGCGTCCCTCACCAAGAGCCTGAAGACGCCGGGTACGGCCTTCGCCGTCGACCCGGTCTCGAACCAGGTCGTCGTCTCCGTCGACAGCACCGTCACGGGCGCCAAGCTCACGGCGGTCAAGCAGCTCGTCGCCGGCCTGGGCGACGCGGCCCGCCTGGAGACCGAGTCCGGCAAGTTCACCACCAACATCTCCGGCGGTGACGCCATCTACGCCGGCGGCGGGCGCTGCTCGCTCGGCTTCAACGTGCGCAACTCGGCGGGCACCAGCTTCTTCCTGACCGCGGGCCACTGCACCAACATCGGCTCGACCTGGACCAACGGCTCGACGACGCTGGGCACCCGCACGGGCACCAGCTTCCCGGGCAACGACTACGGCATCGTCCGGTACACGAACACCTCCATCGCCAAGCCGGGCGCGGTCGGTTCCCAGGACATCACCTCGTCGGGCACCCCGGCGGTCAACCAGACCGTCACCCGCCGAGGCAGCACCACCGGCACCCGTTCCGGCCGGGTCACGGCGCTGAACGCCACGGTGAACTACGCCGAGGGCAGCGTCTCCGGCCTGATCCGCACGACCGTCTGCGCCGAGCCCGGCGACAGCGGCGGCTCGCTCTACTCCGGCACCACCGCGTACGGCCTGACCTCGGGTGGCAGTGGCAACTGCCGCACCGGTGGCACGACGTTCTTCCAGCCGGTCACCGAACCGCTCCGCGTCTACGGCGTTGCGGTCTACTAGATCAAGACCCCCTCAGGGAAGGGCCGCGCCGTCGAGCGCGGCCCTTTCCGCGTGGAAGGCCGCGGACAGGCGCTCGAGCACCGACGGGGTGCCGGCCGGCCGCGGCATCCCCAGGTGCTTCTCGCGCAGCTCGTCCATGAACTCGTCCCACATCCGCTGACCACCGCGCTCGAGCAGCTCGGCCCGGATGGCCAGGTCGCGGGTCACCGGCAGGTGGCGCCGGCCCCACGCGCCGAGATGGGCCAGCACCGGGACCAGCTGGATCGCGGGCTCGGTGAGGCTCAGGCGTACCCGCTGCTTGTGGCTCGGATCGGGCGCCGAGGTGATCATGCCAAGGTGGGTCAGCCGCTGCAGGCGGTCCGCCAGGATGTTCGACGCGATGCCCTCCTCGGACTGCGTGAGCAGCGCCCGGAAGTGCCGCCGGTCGCC
>NZ_JBFAZH010001190.1:0-2336 GCF_040681735.1 Actinoplanes sp. NPDC051633
GTACGAGAACGGCGGCGCCGGGGACGCCGGCGAAGGCGTCCTGCATCTGCGGCAGCACCGGGGCGATCAGCACGGCACCCAGGACGGAGAGGCAACTGGCCGCGAGGAGGACGAGCAGTCGCGGGCGGCCCGCGCCGCGCGGCTCGGTCAGCGGTCCTCGGACGGCGGCTTCGGAGCTCGCGAGTTGTTCCGACACGGTGCTCTCCGGTGGCTAGTGAGCGGCATCACGTGCGGAGAGTGTCGAGCCGGGGTCGACGTGAGCGGAAATCACTTCTTCTGAAGCGCAGTATCAGCGGCGGTGATATCCACCTGACCGGTCGCCACGGCGGCGGCCCGGACGAGGATGTCGCGCAGGTAGGCGTGCTGCGGGTCGTCGTCTCAGGGCGATGCGTACGCGGGCTAGCTGGGCCGCCGCGCGGGTCACGCTGCGCTCCTGCAACAGGGCGTCCAGCGCCACCATGAGATTGAGGTCCAGGGCGGCCAGATTCACGGCACCAGTATCAGTCACGCTGATGACCCGCATCAGAAGCTCTCGTCTTCCCCGGCGTGAACGAATCGTCGACCGTGGGAAACATGAGGCAAGCAGTGCGGCCGGCGACGGCGCACCAACCCGGTGCACACCATTCCGACCCCTGGGGTCTCGAGGTGTGCCCGAACTTGTTCGACGTCACCGTCCGGAAGCGTGTGGCGTGAAGCTCGCCGGCAAGGTCGTCGTCGTCACCGGCGCCGCGCAGGGCCAAGGTGCCGCTGCTGCGCGATTGCTGACGGCCGAGGGCGCCACGGTCGTCGGTTGCGACGTTCTCGGTGGCGCGGATCTCCGGCGGCTCGACGTCGCCGACGCCGCCGGATGGGCCGCGCTGGCCGCCGACCTGCGGGACCGCCACGGCCGGGTCGACGGGCTGGTCGCCAACGCCGGAATCACCTGGCGGGCCCGGCTCGGCGACCTCGACCTCGACCCGGCCGACCTGGCCAGGGTGTACGACGTCAACGTCACCGGCACGCTGCTCGGCATCCAGGCGCTCACTCCGCTCATGCCCGCGGGTGGGTCGATCGTCGTCGTCGGCTCCGTCGCCGCGCTGACCGGGCACTTCCCCGTCGCGTACACGACCTCGAAATGGGCCCTGCGCGGCCTGGCCAAGGCCGCCTGCCTCGAGCTCGGCCCCCGCGGCATCCGGGTCAACACGATCCATCCCGGCTACATCGAGACACCGATGACCGCCTCGGCGGCGCCTGCGTTCCGCGCCGCCAACATCGCGGAGACGCCGCTGGGCCGCACCGGCACCGCGGACGAGGTTGCGCCGCTGGTCGCCTTCCTGCTCAGCGACGACGCCTCGTTCATCACCGGGGCGGAGATCCCGGTCGACGGCGGGATGACGGCGCACGGAGGCGTGAAGTCGATCCACGACGCCCTCTTCGGCGATCTCAAAGAGACACAGTGATGCTCACATCTCCGGCGGGCCGTACACCTGGAATCTCGCCGTGGTCGCCACGCTGAACTCCGGCGGGCTCATCGACGCGGCCGGCCTTTCCCTGCTGATTCATAGGAAACGCTCGTAGAGTTGCCAGGATGATGGAGGTGCTCGGCCCGGAGCGTGATCCGGCCGGACCCGCCCCGGCACCCGCCGAGCCGGCCCGCCGCTGGGATCGCGCGCGATGGCGCCGGAACGTTTTGGTGGCCGTCGTCCTGGTCTGGGCGATCGGGATCACCGCCTTCGTCCTGCTCCGCGGCCGCACCGACTCGCCTCCGGTCGCCGCGCCGGCGCCCTCGCCGTCCGCCTCCGACGGGCCCCTCAGCGTCGCCGAGACCTACCAGCTGCTGCGGCCGTCCGTGGTGCAGATCCGGTCGACCCGCGCCGGCACCCGGGAGAACGCCGGAAGCATGGCGGAGTCGGCCATCGGCACCGGCACGATCGTCAACGCCGACGGCACCATCCTGACCGCCGCGCACGTCGTCGAGGGCGCCCGGACCATCGAGGTCGGCTACGCCGACGGCACCAGGTCGGCGGCGACCGTCGCGAGCGCCGACCGCAAGCAGGACATCGCCACGCTGACCCCGGCGAAGCTGCCCGAGACGGTGGTCCCGGCCGTGCTCGGGGGCGCCGTCGCCGTCGGCGCCGACGTGGTCGCGATCGGCAACCCGCTCGGGCTGACCGAGAGCACCACCAGTGGCGTGGCCTCCGGGCTGAACCGCACCGCGGGCGGCATCGCCGGGCTGATCCAGTTCGACGCGGCGGTCAACCCGGGCTCCTCGGGCGGCCCCCTGGTCAACGACCGCGGCCAGGTGATCGGCGTGGTCATCGCGCTGGCCAACCCGAGCGACGCCGGCACGTTCATCG
>NZ_JBFAZH010001191.1:0-2331 GCF_040681735.1 Actinoplanes sp. NPDC051633
CGCCCGTGACACGGACTCGATGTGGATTCCGGCCCCGCGAGTACCCGGCGGCGCACGTTCTCACCAGCAGATTTCCGCTCGCCACGAGGGGCGCGCCGCCGGGCGGCCCTCGCGGCGGCAAACGTGACTTTTGTCAGTGCTCCAGCTGACTCCACTCACGGCCACTTGATGACAGCGCTCACTGGGTTGAGCCTGCGCCGCCGACCAGGCTTATCGGTGACAACACAAGTCGAACGGACCGCAATCAGCAGGAGGAACGATGACACACAGGCAGCGGCTATCGATGACCGTCGTAGCAGTGCTCGCGGCGCTGGGACTCAGCTTCACCGGTGCGGGTATGGCCAGTGCCGCCCCGAGCGCCCAGGCGGCCGCACCGCCCGTGACCGCCCTCGCCACACCGATCACCGGCACGGCCGAGAACGGCGGCTCCTTCGCCGGCACCTTCACCCCGTCACGGTTCTCGTCGCAGAACGGCGACCTGGTGGCCACGGGCGTGCTGACCGGGACGGTCACGGACTCGTCCGGCGCCACCGTCGGCACCGTCACCCGCACCGTCAACGCGCCCGTGGCGGTCGCCGCCGCGACGTGCCGGGTGCTGGACCTGGTTCTCGGGCCCCTGCACCTCGACCTGCTCGGCCTGGTGGTCGACCTGAACCAGGTGCACCTGGTGATCACCGCGGTGCAAGCGCCCGGCAACCTGCTCGGCAACCTGCTGTGCGCGATCACCCATCTGCTCGACGGCAACCCCACCGCGGGTGGACTGGCCGCGCTCCTCAACGCCATCCTCGCCCTGCTCGGTCGGGGCTGACCCGCTCAACTCTGACCGGTAACGCCGACGCAGCCGCACGCCGCCACGTGCGGCTGCGTCGCCGTCCTGAAGGTCGCCGTGACGAGGTCGCCGTCACCGGGTCGCCGCCTGCAACCAGCCCGCACCCTCGGCAAGGCGAACCGCCTCGAGGCGGTTGCGGGCGCCGGTCTTGCGGAGGATCGCCGAGATGTAGTTGCGCACCGTGCCGGTACTCAGGTGCAGCTCGGCGGCGACCTCCGTGGACGGCACCCCGGAGGCGGCCATGCTCAACACGTTGAGCTCGCGTGCCGACAGCGGACTGCGCGGTGCCGCCACCATCGCCACGGCCAGGCTCGCGTCGATGACCCGCTCACCGCGGACCAGCCGGCGGATCCCGCTGACCAGCTCCCCCGGGGCGGCCTGGGTGCCGATGACCCCGCCGACGCCCAAGTCCAGCACTCGGTTGAGCAGGCCGGATTCGTTCGGACCGGCCAGCACGAGGATGGAGCAGCCGGGCCGCTCCGCGGTGAGCCGAGCGGCTCCGGCCAGGCCATCGCCGGCCAGAAGGGCGATGTTGACCACGACCACGTCCACCGGCACCGCGCGGGCCATGTCCAGTGCTTGATCGAGGGCGCCCAGGTCGGCGACCACCTCGAGGTCCTCTTCCTGGGACAACGTCGCGGCCAGGGCGCCGCGGAACAGACTGATGGGTTCGACGAGCAGAATGCGGTTCACGATGGCCTCCCAGCCAGGGTCAAAGCTTCGGTGCGGCCGAACTGGTGCCGGCCGGTTTCCGGATCCCTGCGGGAGTCGGTTCAGCTGGGAGGACCCGCGTAGCGGACGGTGCGCCCGCGGGTGATGAGATCGGTGGCCAGGTGACGGCCGGTGACCGCCGTCTCGGGCCGCCACGACGACGAGACGACGCCCATCGAGGGCGCATTGCCGCCGCCGGAGTCACGTGCCTGTCCGGTGGATGTCGAGCGATCGGCCGGCTGCCGCGCCGGCGCCGGCCGGGCAGGATCCGCCATCGGCTTGATCACGCCGGACAGCGCGGGGTCAGGGGCCATCGTTTGTGGGAACGGGCACGCAGGCACGGCCGCAGGCGTCATGACCGCCTCGTACGGCGGCACCTGCCATTGGCTCGGCAGCAAGCCGGACAGCAAGCCCGGCAGCTGGCGTGAAGCCGAAAATGGGATCTGCGGCAGACCGGACAGTTGCGACAAACTGGGCAGCTGCGACAGAATGGGCGGCTGGGGCAGATGCGGCACCTGCGGCAAGGAGGACAGCAGCGGCAATGCCGGAAGTCGCGGCAACGAGGACAGTCGCGGCAGATCGGGGATTGCCACTCTCGTGAGCTCACCCACAGAGGGAAGGCGGACAGGACTCGGCTTGATGTGACGCGCAACCGCCGTCCGCGTTGCCGTGGCCCTGGCGGCATCTCGGCCCGCATCTGACAACCGCTGACGGAGCTCCGACGGCCGTACCCGTGTCCGCTGGACGGTGTCGCCCACCCGGGCGCTCGACGCCTTGGCCTTGCTTGATTT
>NZ_JBFAZH010001192.1:0-2324 GCF_040681735.1 Actinoplanes sp. NPDC051633
ACCGGGGCCGGCGGGTGTGATGCGGGGCGGCCGATAACTACAGAGGGGTAGTTCATCGGTAGCGGGGTATTCGGCGAAGATGCCGAACGCGGACCCGCTCGTGCGGTACCGGCGCAAGCGCGGCTTCGGCCGGCCGCCGGAACCGCCGGACGAGGACCTGGCTGCCCTGTACGACCTCGGTAAGGCCGGGACCTGGGAGATCTTCGGGCGGCAGCTGCGCGTCACGAACCTCGACAAGACCCTCTTCCCGGGCCGCGACGGCGAGGAGCCGGTGACCAAGCGGGAGTTCCTGCGCTACACCGCCGCGATCGCGCCGACCCTGCTGCCGTATCTGACCGGGCGGGCGCTCAACCTGCACCGCTACCCCGACGGGGCAGGAACCAAGGGTTTCTGGCAGAAGGAACTGCCCGACCACGCCCCGGACTGGCTGCCGCGCTGGACCAATCCCGAAGCCGACCCCGATGAGTCGCAGACCTACCTGGTGGTCGACGAGCCGGCCGCGCTGGTCTGGGCGGCCAACTTCGGCGCCCTGGAGTGGCATCCGTGGACGTCGCGGGTCGACCATCCGCACCGGCCGACGTACGCGCTGATCGACCTCGACCCCGGCCACAACACCGACTGGCAGGATCTGCTCATCCTCGCCCGGCTGCACCGCACCGCGTTCGAGCACCTCGGCGTCTGCGCACGGCCGAAGGTGACCGGCCGCCGGGGGATCCAGATCTGGGTGCCTGTCGTGGCCGGCCCCGACTTCGGCGAGACCCGGGCCTGGGTGGAGCGGCTGTCGCGGACGGTGGGCGCCGTGGTGCCGGATCTGGTCAGCTGGAAGTGGCAGCGCAGCGAGCGGGGCGGGCGCGCCCGGCTCGACTACACCCAGAATGCGATCAACAAGACGCTCGTGGCCCCGTACAGCCCGCGGCCGGGCGCCGGGGCGCCGGTGTCAGCGCCGATCGAGTGGGACGAGCTGGACGATCCGGAGCTGCGGCCGGACGGCTTCACGATCCGGGACATGCCTGCACGTCTCGCCGCGCGTGGCGACCTGTTCCGCGACGTACTCGAGCACCCGCAACACCTTCCGCCGCTCGGCTGAGGTCGTCCGTCCCTCCGGGGCTCAGCCGATGCCCGCGCCCTTGGCGGTGAGCTTGCCGAGCAGGTCGTGCGCGCGGACGGCGCGTTCGGCGTCCTCCTGGCGGCATTGTTCAATGAACTCCTGCACGTCCGCGTGACCCTCGGCGTCCGCGGTGTACTGGGCGTAGGCCTGCCCCGCCTTCAGGGCGTGGTACTGGATCGACACGAGGTCGTAGACGATGTTGTCGGCGGGAGTGTGCGATTCGGCCATGGCTCTGCTCCGTTCTCGTCCCTCGGCTGCCGCAGGTCGATTGCCGGAATTACCGTTCCGCGGTCTTCCAAACCAGGCGGCTCGGATGCGGCGGACGCTGGACCTGACAGCCGGTTTGCGAAGCGCCGAGCCGGGCACACCGGCCGCCCGCGGCTGACGCCCCCGCGTCGGCGAGTCGCGGCCACCAGGCAGTGGCCGGGTTTCCGGCACTGCGCCCACCGGCTCGGCATCACCGCGTCGCTGTCGATCCCCCTGTTCGCCGGCCCCGGCGTCCCCATCGCCGTCCTCAACCTCTACAGCAGCGCGCCGCCGTACGCGCCACCTTCGACGCCCAGGACAGCCCGGCATGACCGCCTCCGATGAAACCTTGGACCCCGGCGGCGAATCGCTTCTCGCCGGCTTGGCCGGCGCGTTCGCCACGCGTGCACGGATTCAGCAGGCCCTCGGAGTGATCATGGCCACCACGCACCGGGCAGCGGACGCCGCCTACCTCGTCCTGCGCACACGCGCCGCCGAAACAGGAGCCACGCTGACCGACACAGCCACCGCCGTCATCACCGACCGGCAGACCCAGCTCAGCGACTGATCGACCCTTGATCGTCGATGAACTGGCTGACGATGGGTGTCAGCTCGCCGGTGATGGGTAGACCAGTATCAATGTGGAGCGCAGCTGCGTCTGGGGAGGACGGTGCGCCGGGGGTCACTCGGCGCGTTGTTCGTCTTCTTGTGCTGCTCGGCTTCGCGATCGCGGCCTATTTCGCGCTGGCCCTTCTCGATCATGGCGCGCGCGCCGATGCGGGCTCCATCGACCACATCGGTGGGAAGGATCCGGTCGCCGCGGTCAAGACCGTGGCCAAGGACGCCAGAAAGGCCGCGAAACCGAAGTCGATCGCTCCGAAGGCTCACTCTCAGCGGATACACCGGCCGGCGGCCAAGAAATCCGAGGTCCGCGAGCAGCCAAATCACGCACCGACGAGGACACACGCTT
>NZ_JBFAZH010001193.1:0-2321 GCF_040681735.1 Actinoplanes sp. NPDC051633
GCGCGCGCACCGCGAGCGCGCCCACCCCGGAAAGATCGCGGGTCACGCGGACCGTGGCGCCGGTCGCCGCCCGCGCGCTCGCCGACCCCTTACGGCTACCGGCCTTCGGGTACGCGATCAGCAGCGGAAGATCCGCCTCACCGGTATAGCCGAACTCCCGCAGTGCGGTGATGTCGAACAGCCGCTGGTCCAGCCGGCCGCCCCGCAGCAGCGGCAGCGCGTCGGCCGGGATCACGTACTGGTGACCGCCGGACCTGCGGCTGACGAACTGGACCGTCTCGCGGCCCGGCGCGCGCTCGACGGCGAGCTGCCCGCCCGGCGCGATGGTGACGCGGTCACCGGTGATCAACGTGACCCGCACCGACGTGCCCGACACCTTTCCCGGAGCTCTGGCCGGCGGCTGTGTCAGACCTGGTGCCGCGGACGCCGCGGCGGGCGCCACCACCGCGAGCACGGCGGCGGTCACCACCGCGGTCAGCGCGGCGGGAAGTCTTCTCGAGGCCATGATGCACCCTCCCGTGAGCCGAGAGTGGTCCCTCGGCCGCCAATCGATGGCCATCACTGTGCCACGGGCGTGCAAGGTGCCTTTCACGAATCTCTTCGGAGGCTTTAAGGCTCCCTTATGGAAGCGCGGGCTACGGTCCTGCCGTCACCAGGGAGAACAAGCCGATCGAGGTACTCATGTTGCCAGTCATGGTCGCCGAAATGGGCGCTGGACGACGTCCGCGGCAATCGCGGCCGATCAGCCCGCTGATCGGGAAGAAGCTGGAATATCTGGGGCTCGGCCACGCCATCGCCCTGAGCTTCTCCGGCGGTTGTCAGGTCTTCATCGAGACCCCGGCCCACCTGCAGGGCCCGGACGGCCGGGTCGACGTCGAGCCCGGCGACAACCCGTCGGACGCGTTCGCGACGCTGCTCGGCGACGTGGTCCGGGCGGCGCAGGCGAACGCCGCCGGCGAGCTCGAGATCACCTTCGACAGTGGGTCGAAGCTGCGGGTCGACGTCGACGCGGACTTCGAGTCCTGGGCGGTCACCGGCCCGGACCGCTTCCTGATCGTGTGCCTGGCCCGCGGTGAGCTCGCCGTCTGGGGCGACGCGGCGGCCGTCCCGCCCGCCGCCTGATCGTCGCCGCCTGATCATTCCGCAGAGCGGAATTCCCGTGCTCCGCCGGTGACGGAACCCGCCCCTCGGCGCAAAAGTGTATGCAGTTGATCGCTGCGCCGAGGAGAGCCCCATGACGAGTGTTGACGACGCACCACGCCGCCTGGCCGGGAAACGGGTCCTGATCACCGGCACCGCGGGTGGCCAGGGCGCGGCCGCCCAGCAGCTGTTCGCCCAGCACGGGGCCCGGGTCGTCGGCTGCGACGTCAAGCCGGGCGCGGCCGGGGCCACCGCTGCCGAGCTGCGCGACAAGGGGTACGAGGCGTGGGGCGACGACGTCGACCTCACCGACCCCGCCGCGGCCGAGGCGTGGATCGAGCAGGGCGTCGAGCGGCTCGGTGGGCTGGACGTGCTCTACAACAACGCGGCCGGCTTCGGGTTCTGCCAGTTCTCCGCGATGACCCTGGACCTGTGGCGGCACGTGATGCGGGTGGAGCTGGACATCGTCTTCCACACCACCAGCCCGGCGTGGAAGCACCTGTGCCGGGACGGCGGCGTGGTCATCAACACCGCGTCCTACTCCGCCCTGCGCGGCGTCGGCCCCCTCGGGCAGGTCGCCCACGCCGCCGCCAAGGGCGCGATCGTGTCGATGGGCCGGTCGCTCGCCGTCGAGGGCGCCCGGTTCGGGGTACGCGTCAACACCATCTCCCCCGGCTTCGTCTCGTCACCCGCGACGGACGCCGCCGTCGACGACACCCTGCGGGCCTGGCAGCTTCGCAACCACCTGATCCGGCGGCCCGGCACCGGCGACGACATCGCGCAGCTGGCGGTCTATCTCGCCGCGGACGAGTCGTCCTGGGTGACCGGGCAGAACATCAGCATCGACGGTGGGGCGACCGCGGGCTGGCGCGACGACGAGGAGACCGAGCGGATCGTCCGCCTCTACTCCGGCGCCTGAGCCCGCGCGATGCGCTCCGCGGTCCGGCGGGCCGGCGGCACGAGGTCGAGCAGCCGCGCCCGGCCGGATCGCAGGGCGGAGCAGGTGACGACGACCGCGGCGGCGGCCCGGCCGTTGGATCCGGGAACCGGCACGCCGACCGCGTTCACGCCGCGCTCGCCGGCCTCCAGGTCGAACGCGAAGCCGTTCCGGCGTACCCGCCCCAGCTCGCGGCGCAGCGACGACAGCTCCCGGACGGTCCCGTCGCGCAGGACGGTTCGGC
>NZ_JBFAZH010001194.1:0-2319 GCF_040681735.1 Actinoplanes sp. NPDC051633
TCCCGGGGGCGCCCGCCGCGGCGCGCCGCCCCCGCCGCGCGGCGCGGTCGTCTACGCCGCCGGCGCCGCGGGGGGGGGGGGGGGGGGGGCCCCCCCCCCCCCCCCCCCACTACTCGGCGCGGTAGTCAGGACGCGCAGTGATCACGACGCGCGGTGATCACGACGTGGTGACGCCCTCCAGGACGGGCCGGCCCTCGGCACGCGAGATCTCGATGCGGCGTGGCTTGGCCGCCTCGGCGACCGGGACGGTCAGCGTCAGCACGCCCTCCTGCCACGTGGCGGTGATGTGGTCGAGGTCGAGGCCGTGACCCAGGGTGAGACACCGCTCGAAGGTCCCCGTGGGCCGTTCCCGCCGCACCCACTGCACGTCGTCGTCGGTGCGCGGCGAACGCTCGGCGCGAATGGTCAGCACCCGGTTGTTCACGTCGACCTGGACCGAGCCGGGGTCGACACCGGCGAGGTCGCAGTGCAGAACGAAGTGGTCACCTGAGCGGTACAGGTCGATGGGCATCGCCATGCCCGCGCCGGAAGCGTCGGCGCCGCCGAACATCTGACCGGCCAGGCGGTCGAACTCGCGGAAAGGATCGAAAGTCAGCACCACGGATGCACCTCCTCGAGACCGTCCGCCGGCCTGCCCGGCGGACACGTGGCGCTCGGCTGAAGATCAACTTGCCGAGTTCGCTGCGCAGCTCTCCGAGGTGTCATCACCGCGGTGGAGCAGCAGCGACAGATATTTTTTAGCACTCACCCGCCGCGAGTGCCAAGGGTTCGCGCCAAATTCTCGCCGAGATTTTCCCGGACCTAGAGGGACCGGGCAGCCTTGCGGGCCCGGTAGGCGTGGACGGCCGCCCGGTTGCCGCAGCCCGCGTCGCAGAAGCGCTTCGAGCGGTTCTTGGACAGGTCGACCAGCACGTTGTCGCAGTCCGGCATGTCGCACACGCGCAGCCGGCTCAGCTGGCCGTCGCGGACCACGTCGGCCAGCGCCATCGCGGCCTCCACCGCCATGCGGTCGGCCAGCGGCGCGTCCGGCCCGGTGGCGTGGAAGTGGTAGGCCCAGCCGTCGTGCCGGACCAGCTGCGGCAGTGCCCGGAACTCGCGCAGCAAACCGTTCACGATCACCACCACCTCGTCCTCGTCCACCTCCCACACCCGGCGCAGCCGCGACCGCAACGCCCGGACCGCCCGCAGCTCCGCGGTCGTGCGGTCCAGCCGCCCGGTCCAGCCCCACTCCGAGAAGAACGCGCCCAGCGCGGCCGGGTCGGGCAGCCCCTCGCCGCCGTCGGTGGTGTTCACCAACGCCACCACGCCCGCGAGGGCGACCTCGGTGTCATGAGCAAAGACCACGTTGACTCCTGTCGGCCGGTTCCCGTAGTGTCATGAGCATAGACCTGTTTCACCAATGACAGGAACCATGACACGAACCATGACACGAGGAGGCGTGATGCGACTCGGACTGGGCCTGGCGCTGCTGTCGGCGGCCACCTTCGGCACCTCGGGCGTGTTCGCCCGATCGCTGCTCGACGCGGGCTGGACGGCCGGCTCCGCGGTCACCGCCCGGGTCGCCGTCGCGGCCGTCGTGCTCGCCATCCCCGCGCTGATCGCCATGCGCGGCCGCTGGCACGCCGCCCGCCGGTCACTGGGCACCATCGCGCTCTACGGCGCGTACTCGGTCGCGGGCACCCAGGTGGCCTACTTCTACGCGGTGCAGCACCTGCCGGTGAGCGTGGCGCTGCTGCTGGAGTATTCCGGGATCCTCGTGGTGGTGCTGTGGATGTGGGCGCGGCATGGCCAGCGCCCGGCGCGGCTGACCGTGGCCGGGGCCGCCGTCGCACTGATCGGCCTGGTGCTCGTGCTCGACCTCGCCGGCGGCGGCGACATCGACATGATCGGCGTGATGTGGGGGCTGATCGCGGCGGTCGGGCTGGCCACGTACTTCGTCCTCTCCGCGCGGGTCGACCCCGAGCTGCCGTCGATCGCGCTGGCCTCCGGCGGAATGGCGATCGGCGCCGTGGCGCTCGCACTGGCCGGGCTGGTGGGCCTGCTGCCGACCGGCGCCACCTTCGGCGACGTGCCGTTCGCCGGTCGCGAGGTGAGCTGGCTGGTGCCTGTGCTGGGCATGTCGATCGTCGCGGCCGTCATCGCGTACACGGCGGGGATCGGCGCAGCGCGGCTGCTGGGCGCCTCGCTGTCGTCCTTCGTCGGCCTGACCGAGGTGATGTTCGCGGTGCTCTTCGCCTGGCTGTGGCTCAGCGAGCTGCCGACCTGGGTGCAGGCCGCCGGTGGCGTGCTGATCATCGCCGGCATCGTCCTGGTTCGCCT